>JAFGVR010000082.1 GCA_016937915.1 Campylobacterales bacterium
ACACCCTTATATCTAAAGTCTTACCAGATATCCTAATAGCAGTCCTACCATCTTGAGGTACCCTTTTCTCACTGATGTCAAGATTTGAGATAACTTTTATACGACTAACTACCAAAGCCATAATCTTTTTATCTAGTTCTATATGTTTTACTAAAACACCATCTATTCTATATCTTACTTCCCCTTTGAACTCATGAAGTTCTATATGGATATCTGAAGATTTCTTTTTGATAGCTTGATAAAATAGTGAATTCACAAACTTTATAATAGGTGCTGACTCTACATCTGTCATAATATCTGCACTTGTTTTTAAAAACTCAGATATATCTACATCATCATCTTCTAAAACAGATTCTTCTGCTGTTGTAGTTGTGATTTCAGACATTTTTTTATCTGTTCGAGCTTCTATATATTTATTGTATAGTCTCTCAAAAGATATCTCATCTAAAAAAACTATCTTATCTTCTAAATCTTGATATTTTGAAAGATAATCAAAAGCTAGATTTATATGTTGTTTTGATAAACATATCACATCTTCATTGTCTATTTGTGAAAACAGAACAAAACTTTTAAGAGCTAAA
The DNA here is from genome assembly GCA_016937915.1 of Campylobacterales bacterium. Classification (GTDB taxonomy): domain Bacteria; phylum Campylobacterota; class Campylobacteria; order Campylobacterales; family Sulfurimonadaceae; genus Sulfurimonas. The sequence continues at coordinate 582 of JAFGVR010000082.1, forward strand.
TGGTGAGAATCTTTTTCGATAACTTCTAAATTTGGTTTATGGAGTTCATTTATATCAAGCATCATTAGTTTCCAAAAAGCTCTTGAATCTTTCTATCGTGAGCATCTAGACCACTCTCCTGCTCTATCCTCTCATCCTCATCAAACTCCTCTATCTCCTCTTGAACATCCTCAAGCTCCTCTTGACGCTCTTTATCTTCAACTTTATACTCAAGTTTTGATTTTTCCAACTGTAAAATCACATCTTTTGAGAACTTATCTTCTAACATTTTAAGCATCGTTAATTGATCTCTTATATATGTAAGATCTTTTGATTGAGGAACTATATATGGTGTTACAACTATCACAAGATTTATCTTGTCTTCACCACTAACTCTATTTTTAAACAACTCACCCACTACAGGGATGTCTCCAAAAAACGGCACTTTATCAACTATGTTTTGTTTTTTATTTTTTGTATATCCACCAAGAATAACACTCTCACCAGTATTTACTATAGCTGTAGTAGTTATCTCTTTTTTGTTTGAGTCTGGTTGGGCATTTGTTTGTTTATTACTAACATCTTCAACTTTTGCAGATATATCAAGTATCACTTTATTCTCATTTGAGATGCGAGGTTTTACTTTTAGAGTAAGACCGATATCTGCTCTCTCAAGTTTAGGGGTAGCGTTACCGTTTTTGTCTGTACTAGTACCCATCTGAATAGATTTTGTAGTACCTATGTAGATAGATGATTCTTTGTTGTTTATACAAAGAATAGATGGTTCAGAAACGATCTCAAGTGCATCATTATTTTCTAAAAGATTTATCGTAGTTCCAAGAGCTAAAGCTTCACTAATCTCTCTATTTCCATAAGTATTTGTGTATGTACCATCATTATTTTTTACAGAGCTAGTAACTACCCTATCTCCACCAAAGTCCAAATCAAATCCACTAGGTAATATTAAGTTACTCCCGCTCATCCCCCCAAGTTCAGCTGCCATAGTAAATATACCACTTCCTGATACTTGACCAGCATTTAAACCATACTTTAGACCAACATTTCTGATGCCAAGTTGACTAACTTCCATAATCCTAGCTTGAACATAAACTTGCATCTTACTCACATCAAGCTCATCTATAAGTTTTGAAAAATACTCTATCTCATCTTTTGGACCCATAAGGATTATAGAGTTTGATTCTTCATCTACAGATGCAAAAGGTCTATCATTTTTATCTATGTACTCTTTTTTTGCGATTAAAGAGTTAAGTATAGTTATAACACTTTTAGACTCTGCATTTTTTAGATATATAACTTTTATATCTTTTTCTACAAGACTCCCTTTTGCATCTACATCTTTAACATATTCCAATAAATAATCTACATTTTTCTTTTTACCAACAAACATTAAAGAGTTTGTATCTTTATTGAGAAGAATATCAACTTTCTCTTTTTCTATCTTTTCATCAAAAACAGTTTTAGCTACATTTTTAAGATCACCTAATAGAGTTGAGCCTTGAAGATTTTTTAGATCTATAATCTCTATAGATTTTTTATTATCTTTAGTCACCATAGAAATAACTTTTTTTATCGTTTCTATATTTGATGGAAAATCTGTTAAAACCATTACATTTGATTCTTTGTCGGTTACCAATTTTGCAGACTTACTGATAAGGTGCCTAATTTTACTACTGATATAATCTACATTCGAATATTTTATATCAAATACCTCTGTAACCATTTGATATTCAGATATTTTTTTAGCATTATTATATACTGGCGTATTGTATTGAGCTGCATCATTTAGTCTGACAACTCTTAAAATCCCATCATTTTCAATTACAGTGTAGCCTTTAGATTCAAGAACAAAAACTAGTACATTTAAAAGATCATCTGTATAGATTGGTTTATTTGATTCAAAATCAACTTTACCTTTTATACTATCAGTAAATAAAATATTTTTATCTAGTATTTTTGCAACTATTTTTGCAAGTTCACTTATTTCTAAAT
>JAFGVR010000083.1 GCA_016937915.1 Campylobacterales bacterium
TCGCATCAGACATTCGCATCACTTCAGAACTGGTGATGAGTGGTGCATATACCCAATGTATGATTTTGGACACTGTTTATCTGACTACTTAGAGGGTGTTACCCACTCTATTTGTACATTGGAGTTTGAAAACAACCGTGACATATATGACTGGGTTTTAGATACTCTAAAACTTACACCGCCCCGCCCTTACCAACATGAGTTCGCAAGACTTGGCATCAACTATACGGTTATGAGTAAAAGAAAACTTCTCGAACTTGTAAATGGCAACTATGTAAGTGGCTGGGATGACCCAAGACTCCCTACAATTGCAGGTTACAGAAGACGCGGTTACACCCCTGAGTCAATCCTGAATTTTTGTGACTCTATAGGGATAGCAAAAGCAAACTCTACAGTAGATGTTTCTCAACTTGAGTTTTGCATCAGAGATGATCTAAACACAAAAGTACCAAGAGTTATGTGTGTTTTAGACCCTTTAAAAGTAACTATCACAAACTATGAAGGGAGTGAGGAGTTAGATGCTCCATACTACCCTGATGATGTGCCAAAAGATGGTTCAAGAAAACTGCCGTTTTCTAGTGAGCTATATATAGAGAGAGATGATTTTAATGAAAACCCACCTAAAGGTTACTTTCGTTTAACTCCAGAACAACCTGTTAGACTAAAACACGCTTACATCATCACTTGTACAGAGGTGATAAAAGATGCATCTGGCAATGTAGTGGAGATAAAAGCTGAGTATAACAAAGACTCAAAAAGTGGAAGTGACACAAGTGGCATCAAAGTAAAAAGTGCTATCCAGTGGGTAGATGCAAAAACTTCTAAAAAAGTGGAAGTGAGACTTTATGAGAGACTTTACAAAAGTGAGATGCCAGAAGGTTTGGAAGATCTAAACCCTGATTCGCTAAAAATCATAAAAGATGCTCTCATAGAGAGTGCTGTGATAACTAATAGACCTGATGAGAGATTTCAGTTTGAGAGACAAGGGTATTTTTATGCAGACCCTATTGATTATAGCGATGAAAAACCTGTATTTAACAAGATAGTTGGGCTTAAAGATTCTTACTCTAAAAAAGAGAAACCTGCAAGGGGTGAGAGAAAAACTCAAACAAAAAAGGTGCAGATAGATGGTGAGGTTGAGCCGATGAGTGAAGCTGAACAAACTTTGTTTGACACCTATACAAAAGAGTTTGGACTAAACAGTGAAGTTGCAAACACTTTGGCTCGTGATGCTAAACTATCATCTTTTTATGCAGATGCTACATCTAATCTAAAAAGCTATGTAAACATAGCAAATCTTGTAGCAAACGAAGTAGCTAGAGAGTTAAAAGATAAAGAGATAAGTGAACTAAAGTTTGATGCTATCAAGGTAGCAGAGCTTGTTAAAATGGTGGATGATGAGGTTATCTCAAACAAGATAGCTAAACAAGTATTTGAAGAGATGGTAAAAAGTGGAGAAGCTCCAAAACAGATAGTAGAATCTAAAGGGCTTATCCAGATAAGTGAGCCATCACAAATACTCCCTATCATAGATGATGTAATAGAAAAAAATCCTGATAATGTCCAAAAGTACAAAGATGGAAACCAAAAACTGTTTGGTTTTTTTGTTGGGCAAGTGTTAAAAGCAAGTGGCGGAAAAGCAAATCCAAAAGTTGTAAACGAACTTGTTACAGATAGATTAAATCAAGCTTAAAATAAGAGTAATATACTCTTATTTATGTTTTGATAAAAGTTTTATAGATACAATACTAAACTTTAAATTTTAAAAAAGGACTAAATATGCCAACAATTAATAAATATGTTGATATCGACACTGTAGAGAGAGAAGCTAAAAAAGATTATATCGACCGTCACTCACCATTCATCCACTGTGATGCTACTGCAAAAAAAGGTGAAATGTTCGCTGTAACTGTAAAAATGGGGGAAGAATATACTCACCCAGATGATTTTGATCACTACATAGCTAACATCGCTCTTTACAATGGTGAAACTTTACTAGCTCGTGCTGATTTTGTTGCTGGAACTATGGGTAATGAAAAATCTCACACTACTGTAACATTTAACATCCGCCCAATGGGTAAAAAACTAAACCTAGTAGCTCAAGCTTACTGTACTAAACACGGTATCTGGGAATCAACTCCTGTAACTGTAGAAGTAGCTGAGTAGTTTTTAAGCCCCTACCCTTTGGGGCTTAATTTTTTTACTTGCTTTTAGGTCTAAAAGCTTTTATAACATCTTCATTTGTTTTTATATACGGACCCTCTATTAGATCTATACAATATGGAACTGCTGGAAATACTGCATCTAAACACTCCCTTATAGACTTTGGTTTACCTGGTAAGTTTATTATCAAACTTTTACCCCTTATACCTGCACTTTGTCTTGATAAAATCGCTGTTGGTACATACTGTAAACTAACTTGACGCATAAGTTCACCAAAACCTGGCATCATCTTTTGACATACATTCTCAGTAGCTTCAGGTGTTACATCTCTAAGTGCTGGTCCAGTTCCACCAGTAGTTACTACCAAACAACACCCCTCTTTATCGCAAAGCTCTATCATAGTATTCTCTAGTATATCTTGCTCATCTGGAATGCATCTATATACTATCTCAAACTCACTTTTTAGATAATCTTTCATAGTATCCTGTATAGCTACACCTGAGATATCTTCATATATCCCTTTACTTGCCCTATCACTAGCTGTTATCACACCTATCTTTATATCTGCCA
>JAFGVR010000084.1 GCA_016937915.1 Campylobacterales bacterium
AAGGTTTTATAGGTACATCAAATGTAGATACAAACTCCCGTACATGTATGGCTAGTGCGGTAGTGGCTTACAAAAAATCTATAGGGGCGGATTTTGTACCTGTACGGATGAATGATATATTTGATGCAAACTTGCTTATCCTCACAGGTGCAAACACTGCAGAAGCTCATGTAGACTTTAACAATAAGATAAAAAAAGCTAAAAAACAAGGCTTAAAAGTGGTTGTGATAGACCCAAGATACACAGAAACCGCAAAGATAGCAGATATATATCTGCCTATAAAAGTTGGTAGTGATATAGATTTTTTTAACCTTATCTCAAAAAGGGTTATAGATGAGGAGCTTTACGATAAAGAGTTTGTAGAGGAGCATCTAAACGGATTTGAAACACTTAAAAATAAGTTTAAAAGAGTTCCAGTTACAAAGATGATGAAAAGGATTGGGATAGAAAAAGAGCTTTTCGAGGAGTTTTGGGAACTTTATAAAAACAGTGAAAATATAATCACAGCGTGGACTATGGGGCTAAACCAATCTGTTCAAGGGGTAGATAAAAACCTCTCACTCATAAATACCCATCTCTTAACTGGTAAGATATTTAAAAAAGGGAACGGCCCACTTAGTCTAACAGGTCAGTCAAATGCGATGGGTGGTCGTGAGGTTGGGGGACTCTCAACTATGCTTGCGGTTCATCTTGGATTTGATGAGGAGTCGGTTAAAAAAGTATCAAACTTTTGGGGAACTAAAAATGTGGCTAGTGGAGTTGGACTAACTGCTACGCAGATGCTAGAAGCAGACATTGAGGTGCTTATCATTTGCCATACAGACCCAGTTTACCATTTGCCAAACAGAAATAAAACAGAACAACTTATGAAAAAGATCCCTTTTGTGGTGGAAATAAACGCCTATAAAAACTCTGAGAGTGCAAAATACGCACACATAAGACTCCCAGCTGCTCCATGGGGTGAGAAAGAGGGGACTCAAACAAACCTAGATAGAACTATCACAAAACAAGAGAAGCTCACCCGTACATCTATAGAGTGTAAAAGTGATTGGGAGATATTTAAACTAATAGCTCAGGAGCTTGGATTTGTAAAACAGTTTGATTATAACCATCCAAAAGAGATATTTGAGGAGTATCAGGAGATGACAAAACTAAACCATTATATGGATATAGATAAAGCATCTTATGGGGCTTTGAGAGATAAGCCTTTTGTTTGGGGTGAAAATATAAAAGGGTTTTTAACTGATGATAAAAAGGGGAATCTCTTTTTTGTAGAAAACAAACTTCTAAGTGAGAGGGCATCTTTAGAGTACCCTTTTATCCTGCTAACAGGTAGAACAAGAGATCAGTGGCACAGTGGTACAAAAACAAATCTCCCACACACACTTTTAAAATTTAAAAAACTAAACTTTGTAGAGATAAATATAAACGATGCTAAAAAACTTAATATATCTGAGGGTGATGAGGTGATAATCACATCAAAAAGGGGTTCTATAACTTCAACTGCAAGTGTTAGTGAAAATATAAATGAGGGTAATCTTTTTATCCCAATAAGTAATCGAGAGATAAATTATCTAACAAACGATCTCTTAGATCCACTATCACTTGAGCCAGACTATAACCATAGTGCAGTAAAAGTTCAGAAGGTTAAATTATGAAAAATAAAACACTACCAATTTTACTTAAAAATCAAAAAATCCTCCTTATAGGTGGGGGAAATGTAGCTTTACAAAAAGCTCAGGTTTTAAGTGAGAACGAGATAGATTTTAAGATAATCTCAAAAGAGTTAAATGAAGAGATTTTAAAAACAACTTCAAACATTGAACAAAAAGAGTTTGAACAAAAAGATATAGAAGATTATGAGATTATTATAGATGCCACAGGCAATGAGAGAGTTACAAACGAACTTTTAGAGTACAAAAAAACTCATAGCATCCTTTTAAATGTTGTTGATAAACCTCTTTATTGCGATTTTTATTTTATGGCTTTGACAAAAAATAGACCACTTCAGATAGCAGTTTCAAGTAACGGTGCATCACCAACTGCTGCAAAATATTTTCGTGATGAGTGTGAAGCGATGATACCAAAAGATATAACTAAGTATCTTGAACAAAAACAGATGCAAAGAGATAACGGAGTTATAGAGGTTGAGAAAACAAAAGATGAGTTAAACCTAAAAAAAGCACGAGTTTATCTTGTTGGATGCGGTCTTGGGGATGTGGAACTACTTACACTTAAAGCGTATAGGATAATTAAAGGTGTAGATGTTGTTTTATATGACCACCTTATAAGTGATGAGATAATGGAGATAGTGCCAGAGGGTACACAAAAAGTTTATGTTGGGAAACAAAAAGGGTATCACTCAAAAAGTCAAGAGGAGATAAACGCACTCATAATAGAGTATGCAAAAAAAGGGTTAAAGGTCGCAAGGCTTAAAAGTGGAGATCCGTTTGTTTTTGGGCGTGGGGCTGAGGAGCTTCTTGAACTTCTTGAGATAGGGGTTAAGACTGAAGTGGTACCAGGGATAAGTTCATCCATCTCTGCACCGCTTTTAGCAGACATACCTATAACATCAAGGGAGTATTCAAGCTCTTTTAGTGTGGTATCGGCTCACTTAAGGGGTAACAGTGTAAATGTTGACTGGGTGGAACTTTTAAAAAGAGAGCACCACACGGTTGTTGTTTTAATGGGGCTTAGTAGGGTAGAGGAGATAGTACAAGAGGCTAAAAAGATAGGGATAGCTGATTCACATGAGTGTGCAATCATCTCAAATGCAAGTAGAAAAAATCAACAAGTTATACCAACTACGATAAAAGATTTGCAAAAAGATTCTGTAGATGTAGAGAGACCTGCCATTTTGGTTTTTGGTGATGTAGTAAAACTAAATAAAAAAATAATGGAGTTAAGATGAATAAGTTACAAGATGCTTATGAAGCAAGGGCAAAAAAAACAAATAAGATAGAGGATATAAAAAAGTTAAAAACACCTATGAGTGTTTATGATAGGTTAGATGAGATAGCATCTTCAACACTTGAGGAGTTATTTGATGAGGATAGTTCATTTTTCTTAAAATGTTTTGGTTTGTTTTTAAAAAAAGATGGAAAGTTTATGCTTCGCATCCGCATCCCTGCTGGTGCTCTAAGTTGTGAACAAGCCCAAAAGATAGGGGAACTTTCAAAACTTTATGGTGATGATTATATAGATATAACTACAAGACAGCAGATAGAGCTTAGATATATACAGTTAAAAAATATATCTACAGTTTTAAAAGAGTTAGACAGTGTTGGCATCTCAACATTTCAAACAGGGGTGGATAACTTTAGAAACATAGTAACAAGCTCTATGGATGGTCTTGGTGATACCTCTATAGTAGAGTGCAAACCTATCATAGATGAACTTCAGTTACTATTTTTTAAAAAAGAGGAGTGGATAGGGAAACTCCCTAGAAAATTTAATACTGCTATTTTGGGAAATAGTATAAATGATTGTAATATCTATGGACACGACTGTTGTTTTATAGTTGCATCTTGTGATGGTGAGATAGGGTTTAATCTATATCTTGGTGGAAAAGTTGGAGTTCAAGCACAAGATTGCGGACTTTTTTTAACTAAAGAGCAGGTTGTACCTACATTTAAAGCTATAGTTGAACTTTTTAAAAGATACGGTTTTAGAGATAATAGAAATAAAAACCGTCTCCATTTTTTACTTGAGGCGGTTGGGATGGATGAGTTTGTAAAAGCTATCAAAGAGGAGTCAAACATTAGTTATAAAAATTCAGGTGATATCCTTGCAAAAGATGAGTTTGTTTTAGATAGTGGTTCTATCTATAAACTTAATGATGAGATAAACGCTTACCACCTAAGCATACCAAGTGGCGTTTTTAGTGGGATAGATCTTATCAAAGTTGCATCTCTTTGTGCTAAAACAGACTCTTTTATAAGGTTATCTGTTGAACAAAGTCTCTACATCATTAGTGCTTCAAAAAACAAAGAGGAGATTTTAAAATCTGATATATACAGTAGTTATGCATCTTATCAAAATATATATTTTAACCATCAGATAGCTTGTGCAGGGACTGCTACATGTTCGTTTGGTGTGATACCAAATAAGCCAGATGCTATAGAGATGGCGGAGTTTTTACAAAAAGAGGTACCATTAGAGGATGGCAAAGTGAGGATGTACTGGTCAGCTTGTCCTAAAGGGTGTGGCATCCATGGTGTGGCAGATATAGGTTTTGAAGGGTGCAAGGCAAAAGATGATGATGGTGATAGCTGTTATGGTGTCCATATATATCTAGGTGGAAAAGCTACAAAAGAGGCAAAAGAAGCTAGAGTTCTTTATAAAGCTATTCCACTTTATGAAGCAAAAGAGAAAGTAAAGGGTCTTATGATTTATTATAAAAATTATAAAAAAGAGAATGAGACATTTGAAGAGTTTGACAGCAGGGTTTTTAGTGATTTAAGTGTTGATGAGATAATTGAAAAAATAAAAATTTAATCTCTATATATTACAAAACTACACATAAGTTTTCTTTCATATTTAAGCTATGTTGCAACTTGTAACATGGCTTACTATTTTTTTTCTATCACATAAGTTTGTTTAATACTCTTTTTGATATAGTGCAACTAACTGTTTTTTCTTCTATGTTTTTTGGAAGGGAAAAAATATTGAAAAGGTAGGATTATATGGAACATATTGCTACAGCAAATCCGTATTTTGGGGTATTTGTACTTTTTGTAATTACATTTGGTGCATTTACAGCAACAACAATTATCGCTCGTTTAGCATCTCGTGCGCTTGCTGCTAAAGACAGTGAAAAGCTTAAGCTTTCTGTTTATGAGTGTGGACCAGAGGTTACAAAACAGCCAAATAGATTATCACCTCAGTTTTATCTATTTGCACTTTTATTTCTACTTTTTGATGTAGAGATAGTGTTTATGTTTCCATGGGCAGTTGATTTCAAACTACTTGGTTGGTTTGGTTTTGCTGAAATGTTAATGTTTATATTACTTTTAACTATTGGTTTTATTTACGCATGGAAAAAAGGAGCGCTTGAATGGCACAACATAAAATAAATTATACGCAAGATGGTGGTTTGCCAGTTGCACTTACAACTATAGATAAAGTTGCAAACTGGGGGCGTTCAAACTCTCTTTGGGCTATGACTTATGGTCTAGCTTGTTGTGGTATTGAGATGATGGCAGCAGGTGCTTCAAGATATGACTTTGACCGTTTTGGTACCATATTTCGTGCATCTCCAAGACAATCAGATGTTATGATAGTTGCTGGGACTTTAACTAAAAAGCACTCGGAATTTATCAAAAGACTTTATGATCAGATGACTGAGCCTAGATGGGTTATCTCGATGGGTTCATGTGCAAATACTGGTGGTATGTTTAACACTTACGCAACTGTTCAAGGTGTTGATAGAATCATCCCAGTTGATTTATATCTTCCAGGTTGTGCACCTCGTCCTGAAACACTTCAGTATGGTGTGATGCTTTTACAAAAAAAGATCCGTGCAAACAAAGCGGGTCGTGCTCAAAAATCTAAAAGGTTGATGTAATGAGAACATATAAACCAAAAGATGATGTACAAAAAAAAGCTTACTACACAGATAGATTTTATGTAGCTCCTCAAGTTCCTAAAAGTGATGTTGAGAGTGATGAAGTTTTCGCAAAAGATTTAGAGGCTATCAAAGCTAAGTTTGAAGTGTTAGATGCTTACATACAAGTTGAGCAAATGGTTGTTTGGATAAAACCAGAAGATAACTACGGTGTGATAGAGCTTATGAGAGATGAGCTTGAATATACTCAACTTAGTGAACTAAGTGCGATTGATTTTATAGCACAAAGAGATGAGTTTGAGATTTTTTATCAGATGCTAAGTATGAACAAAAGAAAAAGAGTTCGTATTAAGATGAGCATCAAAAACGGTCAAGCTGTAAACTCTGTTGAAAAACTTTTCCGTAGTGCAGATTGGAGTGAGCGTGAGATGTACGATATGTTTGGTATCGTAGCTAATGGTCACCCATTTATGAAAAGAATCCTTATGCCTTATGACTGGCAGGGGCATCCACTTCTTAAATCTTACCCACTTCAAGGTGATGAGTTTGCTGCGTGGTATGAGGTTGATAAGATATTTGGTAAAGAGGCAAGAGATATCGTTGGTCCTGAGCTTAGAGACACTTCTAGAGTTGATAGATACGACTCTACTCGTTTTGCTCGTCTTGGTCATGAGGTGCCGTTTGGTGCAGAGGTTAAAGGTGATGAGCCTGTAACTGAGCAATCTTACCAAGAAGAGGGCGGTGTGTTCTTAGTTAAAAAATTAGATAAAGCATCATCAGTTGTTGTTGATGATCCGCAAAGATAGGTGGTAAAATATGGCACAAATACAAAATAGATTAACTCCGTTTTTTGAAAATATCACATTTGATAGAGAAGATAATGAGTTAGTGTTAAACTTTGGTCCTCAGCACCCATCTGCTCACGGACAGCTTCGTTTGATGCTTCACTTACAACAAGAGCAAATCGTAAAAGCTCATCCAGACATAGGTTACCTTCACCGTGGCATGGAGAAGATGGCTGAAAACATGATATATAACGAGTTTATGCCAACAACAGATCGTATGGACTATATCGCATCATCATCTAACAACTACGGTTTTGCACTTGCAGTTGAGAAACTGATAGGGCTTGAAGTTCCTCGTCGTGCTAAAGTTATCCGTATGATGCTTTTAGAGATAAACCGTATGATGTCTCACCTTTTCTGGCTTGCAACAACTGCACTTGATATTGGTGCTATGACTATATTTTTATTTGTATTTCGTGAGCGTGAATATCTTATGGATATTATCGAGGGTTATTGTGGAGCTAGACTTACACATTCAGCTGTTCGCATCGGTGGTGTTCCATTAGATATCCAAGATAGTTTCATAGCTCAGTTAAAAGATTTCCTAGAGAAACTTCCTCAAAACATCAAAGATTACGAGGACCTACTTGATAGTAACCGTATCTGGAGAATGAGAATGGAAGAGGTTGGACATATTCCAACTGAGATGGCACTATCTTGGGGTTGCAGCGGTCCAATGCTAAGAGCATCTGGAGTAGCTTGGGATATCCGTAAAGAGGAGCCTTATGAGCTTTATGATGAAGTTGAGTTTAATGTACCTTACTCTGATGTAGGGGATAACTTCGCTCGTTATAGAATCTATATGGAAGAGATGCGTGAGACTGCAAAGATACTTTGGCAAACTATAGATATGTACGCAGAGTGTGTAAAAAATGGTCAAACTGAACTTATGGCTCATGCTCCAAAATATATCTCAGCTCCAAAGCTTGATATCATGACTCAAAACTACTCATTGATGCAACACTTCGTACTTGTTACTCAAGGGATGAGACCACCAGTTGGTGAAGTTTATGTAGCTACAGAATCACCAAAAGGGGAGCTTGGTTACTTTATAAACTCTCAAGGTGGACCGTATCCATACAGATTAAAACTTCGTGCACCATCTTTTTACCATACAGGGATTTTAACTGATATGTTACCTGGTTGTTACATCCCAGATGTTGTTTCAATTATAGGTACTACAAATATTGTATTTGGTGAGGTTGACAGATAATGAGAAATTTAAAAAATTTATCTCTCATCGCTAGATGTAGCTTTAGTGAGGGGAATTTTGCAAAGAATTCACTTCTTTGTAAAAGGAGACAAATATAATGAAACGCTATGATTTAAGACATTTAAAAGATGGTTTTGAGCCTATAATGGTAGAGATTTTAGGTGAACATAAAAAAGGTGAAGTTGCGATATTTTTGTTTGAGATAGGTGATTTCTCACCAGTTCAAAAATCAGCAGATATTGTAAAAGAGCAAGGTTATGAGTTACTAAACTCTTTAAAGTTTAACGAAGTCGATTGGACTATCGTAGTAAAAAAAGACTAAGGACTATATTTTGAGCAAAGTCTATTTCTCAACTTGGAGAGGGGAGTCTATAAATAACATAGGCAAACCGCAAGAAGAGTGGGAAGAATCAGCTTATAAACTACCTGTAATGTACAATACAGACACTAATTCAAAAGCTTTTATCGGCTGGGATGGTGTATCTTTATTTGATGCAGATATAGATGTAGTTCGCTTAGCTACTGAGTACGCAGCACAATATCAAGTATATTCTGAAGCGTGTGGTAGATGTGCACCTGGAAGATGGGGTGGGCGTATATTATACGATATGCTTGACAAGATTGCACGCGGCGAGGGAAGTTTGGCTGATTTGGATCACTTGAAAGAGATATGTTCAAGTATGCAGCTTACTTCAAAATGTGAGATTGGTAAAACGGTTCCAAACCCAATTTTAGATCTTTTAAAACATTTTGAAGATACTTTTTTAGAGTGCATAAACGAACAAAAAAAGTCAAAACACTACGATGCAAAAGTTGATTATATAGCAAAAATCACTGCACCTTGTACAGATATGTGTCCAGCACATGTTGACATACCTGGATATATAGAGGGTGTTAGGGATTTAAGATTTGATGATTCTTTAATGGCTACTCGTCAAACTATGCCTCTAGCTCATGTTTGTGGTCGTGTATGTCCGCATCCTTGTGAAGATGCATGTCGCCGTACTAACCTTGATTCACCTATCGCTATTATGGAGCTTAAACGCCTTGGTGCTGATTATGAAACAGATCATGGATTTGGATTTTTCCACCCTATGAAGAAAAAACCATCAATTGGTAAAAAAGTAGCTATAGTTGGAGCTGGTCCTGCAGGACTTACTAACGCTTACTATTTAGCTGCTGAGGGTGTTGAAGTAGATGTATATGAAGAGCTTCCAGTTTTAGGTGGTGAGGTTACTGTTGGTGTTCCTCAGTACCGTATGCCTTGGGAGAAGTACATAAAAGATATCGAATGTGTAAAAGATATGGGTGTTAACTTTATCATGAATCATAAAGTTACTGCTGATGATATGCGTCGTTTTGAAGAGGAATACGATGCTACCATGATAGCATCTGGTACAAGACTTTCTAAAAAAGTTTATTGTGAAAATGAGCGTGCAGATATAAAAGGTTATTGGGGAGCTATCGATTTTCTTGACTGGGTAAACCTGTATGAGAAGTTTGATATAAAAACTCCAAAACATATCCAAGAGCAACAACTACTTACTACTGATTATGTTGACTTAACTGGTAAAACAGTTGTTTGTGTAGGTGGTGGTTTTACATCTATGGATGTTGTTCGCTGTTCTGTTCGTGCTGGTGCTAAAAAAGTTATCATGATTTATCGTCGTGATGAGAAAACAATCATCCGTAATACAACTTATGAGGAGTATCACGAAGCTGTTGAAGAGGGTGTAGAGTTTATTTTCCACTCAGCAGTTGCAGAGATGATAGATGAAGATAATGTCTTGAAACAACTTGTTATAGATAAGTTTGAGTTAGTTCCAGATCCAAACGGTGGTCGTGATCAACTTGTAAAAATCGAGGGAGCGTCTGAGACTATAGATGTTGATTATCTTATCCCTGCGGTTTCTCAAGCGGCTGATTTTAGCCATATACCACAAGAGTGGGAGTTAGCTAAAACTTCATGGAATTCACTTCAAACAAATGGTAAAGACTATATGACTTCACGCAAAGGAATCTTTGCTGCGGGTGATTGTGAGTATGGTCCTATGACGATAGTAAATGCTGTTGGTCAAGCAAAAAGAGCGGCTTCTGTTATGCTTAGATATGTACAAACTGGTGAGATAACTTTAACTGATGATGAGATTATGGAAGATCACTTATCTAAGTTAAAAGTTTATAATAAGAGTGAAAAAGTAACAGGTTGGCTTCCAGGTGTTCCTAGAGAAAAAAGTGACATCCTTGATCTTGATATAAGAAAACAAAAGTTTAACAATACTGAGGTTAACTTTGGTTTTACTCAAGAACAAGCTATCCATGAAGCAAATCGTTGTATGAGATGTTACTATATAGCTATGGTAGCTAAGTAGAAAGGGGGTATGTGAAATGATTAATTTTAAGATCAACGGTATCTCAGCTCAAGCTAAAAAAGGGGAGACTATCTTACAAGTAGCTCGTAGAATGGGTATGTATATCCCTACTATGTGTTACCTATCAAAAGCTAATCCAAATGCATCTTGTAGGATGTGCATCGTTGAAGCAAAAGATGTTAACGGTTTTGTACTTAGCTGTAACACTCCTCCAACAGAGGGTGCAGAGTTTTTTACAGACTCACCAGCACTTTTTAAAGAGCGTCAAAACATCATGAAACTCTACAATGTTAACCACCCGCTTCAGTGTGGTGTGTGTGACAAAAGTGGAGAGTGTGAGCTTCAAAACAAAACTTTAGAGTTTGGTGTAGCTGAGCAGAGTTTTGCTGTTCGTGATCAGGCTCGTAAAAAGAAAAAGTGGGGTGTTCATACTTATGACCCATCTTTATGTATCCTTTGTGAAAAGTGTACAACTGTTTGTCATGAGATAGTTGGTAGTGAAGCTTTATATATAGAGGTTGGTGGATATAAATCTCATATAGATATAAACCTTAAAAACTGTATCCAGTGTGGTGAGTGTGTATCTGTTTGCCCTGTTGGTGCTATGGCTTCAACTGAGTTTAAATACACTTCAAACGCATGGGAGATGAAAAAAGTACCATCTAGTTGTGCTCATTGTTCAAGTGCATGTTCACTAAACTATGAGGTTAAAGATGGTGAGATAAAAAGAGTTACAAATGAAGCTGAATTCTCTTCACTTTGTGGAGCAGGTAGATTTGGTTTTGATTTTGCGAACAATGTATCTGCAAAAGACTCTGAAGCGTTTGATAAAGCGGTAGCTGCATTTAGGGATGCTAAAAATGTTGTGTTTAATTCATACATAACAAACGAAGAGGCGTACCTTTTAAATCAGCTAAAACAAAAACTTGGATTTAACCTTGTAAATGATGAAGCAAGAGCGTTTAAAACTTTTATGAAGGCATTTGCATCTACAGCTGGTGAATCACTTTACAGTGCTACACTTGATGATGTTAGAGCAAGTGATTATGCTATAAGTGTTGGATGCTCAATTGCGAGTGATAACCCTATGGTTAAGTTTGCTTTATCTCAAGCAGTTGGGTATAAAAAAGCGTTTGTTGCTTCTATCCACCCTGTAGAGGAATCTGCTATCGCAAATGTTATCTCTTTATTTGTTAAAAATGAGGTTGGTAGCGAAGAGGCAGCTCTAGCTATGATAGCTGATGCGTTTGTTGAAGACAAATCAACTCAAAAAGAGTTTTTTGATTCGCTTGATTTTGGATATTTGAGTGGTGAGAGCAATATCTCTGAAGAAGAGATAGCTATTCTAAAACAAAAATATGCAAGGAAAAAATCTCCAGTGCTTATACTTGGAGCTGATGTTATAAATCATAAATCTGCATCTAACATAGGTAGAATCGCTGGATTTATCCAAAAAAATACTCAGTTTAAAGTTTTAGTAGTGCCACCAGTTACAAACACTTTTGGTGTTAGCCTAATTTGTGATTTGGATGAAAAAACTGCTGGTTATACAGTTGGATACAATGTAAAAGGTGACTTTACTCTAAGTGCTAAAGGTGATGGTGATTTAGATATGCCTGCACTAAACAGCCAAGAGGGAACTTTTGTAAACATCGATAAAGATTTGGTTGTTTTAAATGCAGCAGCAAGTTATAAAGGTTATGAGTTAAACGACATTGCATCAGCACTTGGTGTTAAAACTCAAAATGTTATAGATTATACATCTAAACTTGGATTTAAAGATGTAGAGTTTGATGATTTAGAAAACTACTATGACAATGTTGGAAATGCTTATCGCGGTTACAAGATAGAATCAAAATCAACTTCAGCGGATGCAAAAATTCAAGAGGTTACAGAGCTTGGTGAGTACAACGGAAGTGTAGTTTATGATAGAGATCCTATCAGCCAATTTAGCCCTTTTACTAAAGATTGTAAACAGATTAAAGGTAATCTTGATCTAATCGGTTCAGAGCAATTTTCAATAGCTGCGAAGATAAAATCTGGTGATAATGTGAAGTTTAGTGTAAATGGTGTTGAATTTGTAAGACATTTTAGGGTTGATAGACATATGAAAGGTACAGTTGCGTATAATCCTGTATTTGATATAGATTCTAAAACTTCAGAATATAGATACAACCAAGTGAAGATAGAGGTAATAAATGGATAATAAGATTACTATAAATATTGATGGAAAAGAGATTCAAACGCAAGAGGGTGAGTATATTTTAAATGCTGCTCGTGCGAATGATATTTTCATCCCTGCAATATGTTATTTGACTAGATGTAGCCCGACCTTAGCTTGTCGTATATGTCTAGTTGAGGCAGATGGCAAACAGGTTTATGCTTGTAATGCTAAATGTAAAGATGGTATGAACATAACTACTACTACTGAAAACATCGCAAAAGAGCGTCGTGCTATTATGGAGGTTTATGATGTAAACCATCCATTACAGTGTGGTGTTTGTGATCAATCAGGGGAGTGTGAACTTCAAAACTATACATTAGAGATTGGTGTTGATTCTCAAAACTATGCTATCAAAGATGTACATAGACCAGCAAAAGACTGGGGACACTTACATTATGATGCTGGACTTTGTATAGTTTGTGAGAGATGTGTAACTGCATGTAAAGATATGATAGGTGATAACTCACTTAAAACTATCAAGCGTGGTTCAGATGCAATCGATGCTCAGTACAAAGAGGAGATGCCAAAAGATGCTTACGCTATGTGGAACAAGCTTAACAAATCTATCATCGGTTTATCAAACGGAACTGATGAGGATTTAGATTGTACATCTTGTGGTGAGTGTGCAGCTGTTTGTCCTGTTGGAGCGTTGGTTGATACTAAGTTTATGTACACTACAAACGCTTGGGAGTTAAACAGAATCCCTGCAACTTGTGGACACTGTAGTGCTGGTTGTCAAATAAACTATGAGGTAAAACATACAAGTATCGAAAACCCTGAAGATAAGATTTACCGTGTAACAAATGAGTGGAACTATGTGTCACTTTGTGGAGCTGGTAGATACGGATTTGATTACCAAAATGCAGATGCTAAAAAAGATGAAGTTGCATTTAACAAGGCAGTTGAAGCTTTCAAAAAAGCAGATGCTATCAAGTTTACTTCAACTATCACAAACGAAGAGGCACTTATCTTAGAAAAACTAAGAGAGAAATATGGGTATAAACTTGTAAATGAAGATGCAAGAAGTTTCCAAACTTTCTTAAAAGATTACTCAGCTGTAAGTGGAACTACCCTTTATGGAAGTGATCTAAAAGAGGTAGCTGCGAGTGATTTTATAGTAAGTATTGGTTCTGCACTAAAGAGTGACAATCCAAATGCAAGATATGCTTTAAATAACTCAATGACTGTAAATAAGGGTGCTGGTATATATTTTCACCCAGTAAAAGATCCAATCATAGAGGGACTTAACAAAAACCTAATCACAGTAAACCATAAACCTCTTCTTGAGGAGGCTGCTTTATACCTTTTACTTGATCTATTTGGTGATAAAGAGAAGATGCCATCAAGTGTAGCTCAGTATCTTGAATCATTTCACTCTAAAAAAATTGTAACAGTAACTGAGACTATAAAAGAGAGTGTTACTGAGATAGTTAAAGAGATGAAACTAAATGAAGAGACTGGCGTAGAAGAAGAAGTTGAAGTAGAAAAAACTAAAATGGTTCCTAAAAAAGTATCTAAAGAGGTTGAAGTTGAAGATAACCGCCTTTTAGAGATTTTGGGTGCTAGTGAAAGTTTTATGGATGATTTAGATAAACAACTAAAGAAAAAAGAGAGTTTTGCTCTAATCGTTGGAGCAGATCTATACAACCATCCAAAAGCTAAAAACCTTGCTCGTTTATGTGCATTAGTTGAAAAGTATGCTGGATTTAAACTTGTTATGATCCCAACTCTTACAAATACTTTGGGTGTATCTATGATAAATGAGTTATCAGATGAGAGTGGAAAATATACTATAGGTTATAACACTAAAGGTGATTTTACTCTTTCAGCTTTAGGTGATGGTGATCTTGATATGCCTGCACTTAACCAACAAGAGGGTACCCTTACATCTATAAACAAAAATGTAAACCCTACAAATGCTGCGATAGGTTATAACGGATATACTTTAGCAGATATAGCAAACGCTTTAGGGGTTGAGTCTAAAAACACTATAGATTTTACAGCACAGCTTCCAGAGTCTAAAGGTTTCTCAAATATCGCTTTTGATGATTTAGAAGATTATTATACAAATGCTGGAGAAGAGGTTAGAGGTTATAAACTTCAAAATATCTCTGTAGAAGTAAATAGTGATGAGAGTGTAGAGAAGTTTGAAGAGAGTATGGCTATGGACTCAACTATTATCTATATGGCAAATCCAGTTAGACAATTTAGTGAGTTTACAAATAAAGCTAGCGGACTTGATGAAGTTAGTGGTGTATATATGAGTGAAGAGTATCTAAAAGGCTCTGATTTTAACGAGGGTGATAGCGTAAGAGTTAAAAATGAAAATGGTGAGATAGTTGCAAAAATCGTAAGTGACAATAAAATCGCTGGTGATATTGTAGTTATTCCAACTTTTGATTCTAAATTAAATTCAGAGGCTCTGTTTAGTGGTTACCGCTTTGCTACAGCTTCGATAGAAAGGGTGTAATATATGGAAGCATATTTAATAGAAACGGTTATTAAAGTCGTTGTAGTATTATTGATATTTTCAGCACTTGCTGGTATCGGTACATACTTTGAAAGAAAGGTTCTTGCATTTATGCAACGCCGTTTAGGTCCAATGTATGTTGGTCCTTATGGATTGTTGCAAGTTGCGGCAGATGGTGTAAAACTTTTTACAAAAGAGGATATTATCCCAACTGGTGTAGTTGCTAAGATATTTAAGATAGCTCCTGTTATTACAGCTGCTACTGCATTTATGGCTGCAGCTGCTATACCGTTTTTGCCTCAGTTTGAGATATTTGGATACACTGTTCATCCAATTATTGCTGATGTAAATATCGGTATCCTTTATGTTCTTGGTGTTATGGCTATAGGACTTTATGGACCATTACTTGGTGGTATGGCATCTGCTAATAAGTACTCACTTATCTCAGCTGCTAGAAGTGCTGCGGTATTTATCTCTTATGAGGTTGTAACGGGTCTTTCTATACTTGCTCCTATCATGATGGTTGGTTCATTATCTCTTGTAGATTTTAACAACTATCAAGTGGAAAATGGTTGGATAGTATGGTCACAACCTGTTGCATTTATTTTATTTTGGATAGCTGCTTTTGCTGAAACTGGTCGTACACCATTTCACCTTATAGCAAATGACCATGAGATAATCGATGGTTTTGGTACTGAGTACTCTGGTATGAGATGGGGTCTTTTCTTTATCGGTGAGTATGCAAATATGTTCTTTATCTCATTTGTTATCCCATTACTTTTCTTAGGTGGTTTTGGTGATGGTAGTGTGATGGGTGCATTGGCACTTCTTGGTAAAGTTGCATTTTTCTTTTTCTTCTTCTTATGGACAAGAGCTGCATGGCCAGATGTAAGACCAGATCAATTGATGTGGTTATGTTGGAAAGTACTTATGCCAATAGCAGTGATTAATGTAGTTATCACTGGTATCGTGATGATGTAAGGGGGAGATGGATAATGTTAGAAGATTTCAAAAACAGAAATGTATCTGAAGATACTTACTATAAAGTAGATATTGAAGCCTATCCAGTAACTGGATGGGATAAGTTTAAAAGAGTTGTGCAAAGAACTTTCAAAGGTGAGCTTTTTGTGGGTCTTTGGGTAGTTATGCGTGAGATGATCGATTTTAAGATCCATACTGTTCAGTATCCTGAAGAGAAGATGCCAATAGGGCCAAGATACCGTGCAATTCATGAGATGAAAAGACTTTTAGAGTCAAACACTGAGAGATGTATCGGTTGTGGTCTTTGTGAGAAGATCTGTATCTCAAACTGTATAAAGATAGATACTAAGATAGATCAGAACTCTCGTAAAGAGGTGAGTGAATATAGCATAAATCTAGGTCGTTGTATCTTCTGTGGTTATTGTGCAGAGGTTTGTCCAGAACTTGCTATCACTCATGGTGGAAGATATGAAAATGCATCTGATCAAAGGGAACACTTTGTTATGTATGAAGATATGTTAACACCAATAGATGTTATGAAAGCCAACGCTCAAAAAGAGTTTGAAGGTTTTGGTGCTATCACACCACATGAAGATGAGCGTGTTAAGAAAACACCTCTAGCATATTAAGGAGTTTGGAATGTTTGAAGCTATCGCTTTTTATCTGTTTGCTTTTTTAACTATCTCGATGTTCTACATCACAGTTACTACAAATCAAGCGTTATATGCCCTAACTGCACTAGCAGCGGGGATGATATTTATATCAGTATTTTTCTTTATTCTAGGTGCTGACTTTTTGGGTGCGATTCAGATAATCGTTTATACTGGTGCGGTTATGGCACTTTATGCATTTGGTATGATGTTTTTTGATACAACTCGTGATGTAAAAGAGAAACAAGGCAATAAGTTTATAATAGTTGGACTTAGTGCATTATCTGCTGTTTTAGTAGTGCTTATATTTGTAGCTCCAATTGTTAGTGATAACATCACTGCACTTTACCCTATGACTGAGGGTGCTGGAAATACACAAGAGGTTGGTATGGTTTTATTTACAAAATACCTTATCCCATTTGAAGTAGCTGCGGTTATGCTTTTAGTAGCTATGATAGCTGGTATAGTTTTAGCTGGTAAGAAAATGGACTTATCTTTAACACTTATGAATGATGCACAAATCAGACATATAGATGAAGAAAAAAATAAAAAGGTGATTTCATGATGGAAATAGGACTTAGTCATTATCTTGTTCTTTCAACTATCCTTTTTGCTATAGGTTTAGTTGGTGTGATGAAGAGAAAGAACCTTTTATTGTTGTTTTTCTCTACTGAGATTTTATTAAACTCTGTAAATATAGCGTTTGCTGCTATTTCACACTATTATGGTGATTTAACTGGTCAAATGTTTGCATTTTTTGTTATCGCGATTGCAGCATCTGAAGTTGCAGTTGGACTAGGTTTACTAATCGTTTGGCATAAGCGTCATAACACTGTTGATCTAGATACTATGTCAACAATGAGAGGATAGAAGTATGGAAGTATTATTATATACAGCACTTTTTGCACCACTAGTTGGTTCACTGTTTGCTGCTTTATTTGGAGCTTCACCTAAGACTTTGATCGCAGGTATCGTTCCTAGTATATTATTGGGTATATCATTGATAGCAAGTACTATCCTTTTAGTGTTTGTTTTTACAAGTGGTCAACATGTTCAAGTTGAGATGATGACTTGGATGCAAACTGGTAACCTTTATATACCATTTGGTTTTATGGTTGATCAGGTAAGTGTAACTATGATGATGGTTGTAACTGTTGTTTCAACTGTTGTTCATGTTTATGCTATTGGGTATATGAAGTATGACAAAGCGTTTAACCGTTTCTTTGCTTGGTTATCAGCTTTCGTTTTCTCGATGATGATCCTTGTTATGAGTGATAACTTTGCTGGTCTTTTCATTGGTTGGGAAGGTGTTGGTCTTTGTTCATGGGCACTTATTGGTTTTTGGTATCACAAAGAGAGTGCTACTTGGGCAGCAAACGAAGCGTTTATTATGAACCGTATAGCTGACCTTGGTATGTTAATTGGTATATTTTTGGTTTACTGGAATACAGG
>JAFGVR010000085.1 GCA_016937915.1 Campylobacterales bacterium
ATAGGTGCTGAGGTTATCATCAAAGCTACAAAAGTTGATGGTGTATATGATAAAGATCCAGCAAAGTATCCAGATGCAGTAAAACTTCCTCAGTTAACTTATGATGAAGCGTTAAATGACCACATAAAAGTTATGGATGATACATCAATAGCACTAGCAAAAGACAATAAATTACCAATTATCGTTTGTGATATGAATAAAAAAGGTAATCTTTTAGACATACTTAGCGGTAATATGAATAACTGCTCAATAGTAAGATAAACACATTATTAAGATTAAAGGAAAAACTATGAATGTTGAAGAATTAACAGGAAAAATATTAGATAATAACCCGAGCATGGACCGCTACAAACTTGCACTTGCAGTTGCAAAAAGAAGTGATGAGCTTTTAGATGGAGCTCCAAGTAAGTTAAACATAGATCCGCACACTATCAAACCAGCTGATTTGGCTTTGATGGAGATAGCTGAAGGCCTTATAGTAGTAAAAGGCTTCGTAGATAACGAGGAATAAAATTTTTGAATCTAAGTCAAGTAGATATTGAAAAAGTCAAGCATCTACATGATGAGGATTTGGCTACAGAGTATCTTTTCTCGCATATAAAACCGAGCGATACTCTTAAATCCGCATTAGAATTTGCAAAACAATCACATATCGGTCAATTTAGAAAAAGTGGTGAACCATATATCATCCATCCTATACTTGTAGCTGCGATAGTATCTGCTATCACAGATGATGAGTCTATGGCTATAGCTGCACTTTTGCATGATGTAGTAGAGGATACTGATGTTAGCGTAGATGATGTTGAGAAGATGTATGGTAAGGATGTTGCACACCTTGTTTCTGGTTTAACAAAGATAGACAGTATCAGAGATTCAGAGCTTATCCCATCATCATCAAATGAAAAACTTGTAGTTTCTGCACTATCATTTAGAAAGATGCTAATTGCAAGCATCCAAGATGTTAGAGTTTTAGTAGTCAAGCTTTGTGATAGACTCCACAACATGTTAACTCTAGATGCACTTCCACCACATAAGCAACAAAGAATAGCAGAAGAGACTTTGGTCGTTTATGCCCCTATAGCTCATAGACTTGGGATAAGCTTTTTAAAAAATACATTAGAGGATTTGAGCTTCTTATATCTTTTTAGAGATGAAAAACATAAAATAGATAACTATCTTGATAGCAATTTTCATTCTATAGAGATGAAGTTAAATGATTTTAAAAATGCTATCCATAAACTCCTCATAAGAAATGGATTTTGTGAAGATGATTTTGAGATACTTTCTCGTGTAAAACATAAATACTCGATACATATAAAGATGCAAAGAAAAGGGATAGGGATAGAGGAGGTTTTAGACCTTCTAGCTGTTAGAATTCTCACAAAAGATGCAGTTAAATGTTACACGATACTTGGTCTTATCCATCTTAATTTTCAACCTTTATCTTCAAGGTTTAAAGACTATGTAGCTGTTCCAAAAGATAATGGCTATCAAACTATCCATACAAGTGTTTTTTATAATACTGCCATTTTTGAGGTACAAATCCGTACTTTTGAGATGCATAATACTGCTGAGCTTGGGGTTGCAGCTCACTGGAAGTATAAAAGTGGTGGAAATAACATCAAACTTGATTGGCTAAATAATTTGCAGTACCAAAATGAGAGTGCTGAAGATTTTTACGCTTTGATGAAAAATGATTTGTACATAGAGGATATATCTGTTTTTTCACCAACTGGTCAAGCTTTTACACTTCCACGAGGTGCAGTGGTTCTTGACTTTGCTTACGCAGTTCATACAGATATAGGAAATAAAGCGGAATCTGCACTTATCAATAAAGTTAAATCTTCACTTCTAACAGAGCTTAATAATGGTGATATAGTGAGGATAGATTTAGCTGATGATACCATCACAAGATGTAGTTGGATAGATGCTGTAAAAACATCAAAAGCTAAAACAAATATGAGGCTAAACTGCAATACAAGACTTAAATGTATAAACTCAAAATCTAGTATCAACATAGTAGCTACGGCTATGAGTCTTGGTCATACAAGAGTTGAAGAGTGGTTAAAAGAGAATAATGGGGAGGTGTATAAAATATCTCAAGATATTGAGTATTTTAAAAATACTATCCATAAATATACAAACGATATCAGTCAAAACTCAAGGTTTAGAAACTTTTTATCAAGACACAGATTTAAACTAAAATCTTATATCATCTCAGATATTGAGGTTTTTAGTACTAGTGGAGTTTCTGAGATAGTTTTTGATTATTGTTGCCATCCAAAGTATGGTGATGAGATAATGGGATTTGTTGAAAAAAACAAAGTTTATGTGCATCATAAAATGTGTGAGAGTGCAAATAAAAAGATGAAAAACTACGATCCTATGGTTTTTGTAAGGTGGGATAAAAAAAATGTTTACCACTACAGTCTTATAGCATCTTTACCAAATGAAAAAGGGATGCTTGCTGAATTTTTAAAATTTTTGGCAAAACTAAACATCGAT
>JAFGVR010000086.1 GCA_016937915.1 Campylobacterales bacterium
CATGTATAATGTTTCTATTAAATAAACCAAGATGAAAGGTTCTAGAATGAAATTTACTAAAATTGCAACTCCTGAACAAATCGATCAGAAATGGGTTCTAATCGATGCTGAAGGTAAAACATTTGGTCGTATGATGACTGAAGTAGCTAGCATACTTCGTGGTAAAAATAAACCATGTTTTACTCCAAATCAAGATTGTGGTGACTATGTAGTTATCATTAACGCTTCTAAGGCTAAATTTAATGGTCTTGGTAAAGTAGCAAATAAAGAATATTTTTCATACTCTGGTTACTTCGGTAGTACTAAAAGTGTGAAAATGACTGAGCTTTTAGAAAAAAACCCTGAGAAACTATACAAATTAGCTACTCGTGGTATGCTTCCAAAAACTAAGCTTGGTGCAAAAATGCTTAAAAAATTAAAAGTTTATGCAGGTGCTGAGCATCCTCACACTGCACAACTAGCGAAGTAAGGAAAGACTAATGGCAAACAAAATTTATGCAACAGGTCGTCGTAAAGCGTCAATCGCTAAAGTATGGTTAACTCCAGGTAGCGGTAAAATTACTGTAAATGGTCTTTCTTTAGATGCATTTTTAGGTGGACTAGAAGCTAAAAAACTTCGTGTTAAACAACCACTTACATTAACTAAACAAGATACTTCTGTAGATATCGTAGCTACTACTACTGGTGGTGGTTTTGGTGGTCAAGCAGATGCACTTCGTCATGGTATCAGCCGTGCGTTAGTAGCATTTGATGCTTCGCTAAAAACTATCTTAAAACCAGCTGGTATGATGACTCGTGACTCTCGTACAGTTGAGCGTAAGAAACCAGGTAAGAGAAAAGCTCGTCGTTCTCGCCAGTTCTCTAAGCGTTAATCGTTTTTCGAACTTTTATCAGCACCTTTTGGTGTTGATAACCTCTTTTTTATTTTCCCTTTTTTAACTATAATCCTTTTATGAAACAACTTATTTTTTTTATATTTATATGTGTAAATATTTTCGCATCTACTTTGCACCTTGCAACATCTACAAACCCATCAAGACTCAACCCTATTTTAGCCACTGATAGCAGTTCTTCAGAGATAGCTGGTTTTTTATTTAATGGTCTTGTCAAATACGATAAAGATCTAAATATAGTTGGTGATTTGGCTAAAGAGTTTTATTTTGAAGATAACACTACCCTTATATTTAAACTAAGAGATGATGTGACTTGGCATGATGGGGAGAGATTTAGTGCAAAAGATGTTTTATTTACTTATGAGAGCATCATATCACCCAATATCGCTACCCCTTATGGTGCTAATTTTAGGTTTGTAAAAGATGTAGAGGTTTTGGATGATTTTACTCTAAAAGTTACATATAAACACCCCTATTTTAAATCTTTAGAGACTTGGATGATGGGGATTTTGCCAGAGCATCTTTTAAAAGATGAACAAAATCTTATGAGTTCAAAGTTTAACTCAGCTCCCATAGGTACTGGTGCATACAAACTAGAGAGGCTTGAACACTCAAAAGATATAATCCTTAGTGCTTATGATAACTATTTTGAGGGTAGGGCAAAGATAGATAAGATCTCTTTTCATGTGATAGCTGATCCTATGACTAGATTTTTGATGTTAAAGTCTGGTTTGCTTGATGTTGGTAGCATCGAGCCTATGCAGTACGAGAGGCAGTTAGATAAGGTTTTTTTTGAAAAGTTTGATATTTTTGAGGATGTGAGTCACTCTTACACATACTTAGGGTTTAATCTTCGAGATGAGAAGTTTAAAGATGCAAGAGTAAGGGAAGCATTGAGTCTTGCCATAGATAGAGATGAGCTTGTAAAGATTTTATTTTTTAAACACGCTACAGTTTGTAATGGTCCATTTTTACCATCTACAAAAGCTTTCAATGAAGATGTAAAATCCCCAAAACAAAACATACAAAAAGCAAAACAGCTTATAAGGGATGCTGGTTATGATGAAAAAAATAGGTTTAGATTTGAGATAGCTACATCAAACTCTAGTCCCCTAAGACCATACGCTGCACAGATAATTCAGCATCAATTAAAACAGATAGGTGTTGAAGTGAGCTTAAGGGTGATGGAATGGCAAGCATTTTTAAACACAGTTGTTTTTCCAAAAAAGTTTGAAACAGTTTTGCTTGGTTGGGGGCTATCATACACACCAGATCCATATATATTTTGGCATAGTGATAACGATAAAAAGGGTGGCTTTAATCTAGTTGGATATAAAAATCAAAAGCTTGATACCATGATAGAGGACTCTCAATATATCATAGAGCAAGAGAAATTAGCAACGATGTGGCAAGAGATGTTTAAGATGATAGTAGATGATAACCCTTATCTTTTTTTATACATACCAAACGCGATAACTACAGTTAGTAAAGATATAAAAAATGTAAAACTTAGTAAAAGTGGCATCTGGCATAATTATACAGAGTGGGAAAAATCTTCAGATTAAGTTATAATTTAAATTTAAAGGATTTCAATGAGTTTGATAGTTATAGAGGATAAAACATTTGATTCAAAAGATATAAAGATGTTATATCCAGCAGTGATAGTAAAAACTGGTCATGAAGATGAAACAACAGAGATGAGCATCAAGTGGTTAGATACAGAATCAAGAGGAAAAGTTGAAGTTACACAGTATGGAGTTTTTGTAATTTTAAACGATTCGCGGAAGTTTTCTTTTTTTTATAAAACAAGAGAATTAATGGATGAAGCGGTTGCAAAAATAGCATCACAAATCTCATAAATTCACATCTGCTTATAATAAATTTTATCCCTAATTATAGTACTTTTCCATTCTAAAAATTTCATGATACTTATCCCCACTTTTTGTATATATTTTTAAATTTAAGGGGATAATTTATTGTAATTTCTACAAAATGGTGATACGATTTAGCCATTAGTAAAAGTTGTTTTTAGAATTTTTTCTTATAAATAAGCTAAAGTTCTTATAAATATAACTTATATGAATAATATTAGGAGAGAGCATGAAATTAGGTTTT
Organism: Campylobacterales bacterium; assembly: GCA_016937915.1. Taxonomy (GTDB): domain Bacteria; phylum Campylobacterota; class Campylobacteria; order Campylobacterales; family Sulfurimonadaceae; genus Sulfurimonas. The sequence continues at coordinate 3,009 of JAFGVR010000086.1, forward strand.
TTAGTCGATTTGAGCCTTTGCATGGGTTGTAAAGGTTGTGAAGTTGCCTGTAAAGTTGAAAACGAAGTGCCACTTAGTTCTTGGCGTTTGCGTGTTAAATATATAGATGTGGGGGTTTTCCCAGATACTAGTAGAAACTTTACACCACTTAGATGTAACCACTGTGAAGATGCTCCATGTGAGAGAATCTGTCCAGTATCTGCACTACATTATTTACCAAATGGGATTGTAAATGTTGATAGCAGTCGTTGTATCGGTTGTGCTGGTTGTATGATGGCTTGTCCTTATGGTGCTATCTATATGGACCCTGAAACAAACACGAAACTGCCCCCATTTGTCAAGACAAACTTTTCACTAATTTTATTTCCCATTAGCACCTCTAACCTCATGCCGCTTTTTCATGGC
>JAFGVR010000087.1 GCA_016937915.1 Campylobacterales bacterium
AAATGATGAAGTATCTAAATATTTTTATGGGCGTTGTTCTTTTTGGTTTGGTTATTTTTATAACTTTTTTTTACCTAAGAGGGTTAGATGATGAGTATGTTCAAAAACAACCATCTCAGCAAAACGATGTTGTACATCTTCGTTTTGGGCATAACACTCCACAAGATAGTGCCTTGCATCAAGCAGCTCTTAGATTTGCAAAGATTGTAGAGGAGAAAACTGAACATAAAGTTAAGATAGATATCTTTGACTCACAAAAACTTGGAAATGATCATCAGATGGTGGAGATGGCAAGGGCTGGTGAGCTTGATATAGTACTAACACCAACGGTAAAGATGAGTGTAGCGGTGCCATCTATGCAGTATGCTGATTTGCCATTTTTGTTTCCAACTCGTGAAGATGCTTATATGCTTCTTGATGGTGAGGTTGGCAAGATGCTTCTTGATGATCTGCGTGAGATAGGTCTTGTTGGGATAACATTTTGGGAAAATGGTTTTAAAAACTTCACAGGAAATCAGCCATTTTTAACTCCTGATGATTTTAAAGGTAAAAAGATAAGGGTGATGAAAAGTAGAATCATCATGCAACAGTTCAAAGCTTTTGGTGCACAACCCATACCTATAGATTTTCACGCAACAAAAAAAGCTCTACAAGATAAGATAGTAGATGGTCAAGAAAATCCACTAGTAGCTATAGTTAGTATGGGTTTTCATGAAGTACAATCAGATTTAGTCCTTAGTGAACATGCTTATCTAGGGTATGTTTTTTGTATGAGTGAAAAGGTTTTTAAACAACTCCCTCAAAATATTCGTGAGATAGTTTTTACAACAGCCAAAGAGGTGACTCCATGGGAGAGAGAAGAGACTCAAAGGCGTGAGGCTAAACTACTAGATATCATCGCAAAATCTGGAGTTAAGATACATAAACTAACAAAAAAACAAAAAGAGGAGTTTGCAAAAAAAACATCATATATCATCAAACAGTATGAGGATGTTATAGGCTCTGATATCATCTCTAAAACAGAGGAGATACTCTTAGAAAAGTATGGTCCAAATCCATCTTCAAAAGAGCAGATAGTTATAGGGATAGATGTTGACTTATCGGCTGATGGAAAAGAGGCTGGACTTGCCATAAAACGAGGTGTTGAGTTAGCAGTTGATGAGATAAACGAAGATGGTGGGCTTTTAGGCAAAAGGGTGCAAATCATAACAAAAGATCATAAAACTATATCTACTACTGCGGTAGAAAATATAAAATCACTTGCAAAAAGGGATGATTTGGTAGCTATAGTTGGTGGTAAGCATAGTGCAGTTATAGCATCTGAGATAGATAGTGTAAATGAGTTAAAGATACCTTTTCTTATCCCTTGGGCAGCTGCAAAAGAGCTAACGCAAAATATAGATGAAAATAGTTTTATATTTAGAGTCTCTGCAAACGATAAATTTATCTCACAGTATCTAGCCAAACAAGCACTAAAGCATGGCAAAAAAATAACTCTTATAGTTGAAAACTCAATTTGGGGTCGTGGAAATATAAAAGATATAGAAAATTGTTTGGAAAAAAATGGAGCAGAATATATCAAATCTGTAGTTATCAACAGAGGGCAAAAACTATTTGATAAAGAGATACAAGAGATGATAAAAACAAAAACAGATGTACTTATATTTGTAACAAACTCTATAGAGAGTTCAGCACTCATAAAAGCACTCTCAATATACAATCTTACTATCCCTATAATATCTCATTGGGGGATTATTGGAAATAAGTTTTATGAACAAAACTCTAAATATCTTGAAAATATGAGTTTAGAGTATATCCAAAGTTTCTCTTTTGAAAAAGCAAAAACAAAACATGCAAAAGAGTTAAAAGATGCTTATATAAAAAAATATTTTAAAGATGAAACTGATAAGATATACGCCCCAAATGGGGTAGCACAAGCTTATGATGCTATCAAACTTTTAGCTATGGCTATCAAAAAAGCAAATAGTACTGATGGTTATGAGATAAAAAAAGCACTTGAAGATTTAGAGCCTTATGATGGAGTTGTAAAATACTATAAACAACCATTTACTCCACAAAATCATGATGCTTTGAGTTTGGATGATTTTTGCTTTGTTAAGTTTGATGCTAAAAAATCTATGATTAAAAACCAAAAGTAGAAGCAGTTATGAAAAAAAGTATTCGCTCAAAGTTAGTTTTTGCAAACTCTGCACTTATCGCTGTAGCTATAGCTATTATGACTATAGTGGTGGTTGTTTTAGTTGAAAAACAGATTCAAAAACAAACATACACTCTTTTACAAAGCAAAGCTCATATACTACAAAACAATCTTGAAAAACGGATATCTTATCTAGTGGAAAACACAAAACTTCTAACCACAAATGAGCTGATGATAAACGCTTTTACAGATTATGATGGTAGAAAAAACTACCTACCAAAACTTGTAACAAACTTTATGAGAGGTAAAGATGTTGTATCTTTAAATGTTGTTGATTTTGATGGCAAAGCTATCTTTCAAACACAAAAAAATATCCCACACTACAACGAATCATCCCAACTTCGCATCGCATTAGCAGTTGGTGAGACATCTATATATCTACAAAAAGAGGATAAAGAGTTAGTAGTAGTATCACCTATAAAGTACTATGAAACAACACAAGGTGCAGTTGTGGTTGTGTTTGATATAGCTGCTATTGCAAAAAGAAATCTAGCTACACAGCAAGATGGATTTATACGACTTTTAGATAAAACAGATGTTTTGTTTGAGTACAATTTTGATAAAAATCAGAGTTACAAAATATATATCCATAAACCAGAATCTCAAGATATGCCATTTTTTAAACAACTCGGAATCATTCTTGAGGTGGGGATACCATACTCAATCTACAATGCTCCTATAAAAGAGGCTATTTTGATTTTGGTTCTTATTGGCATCATTTTTATAGGGATTAGTGTTTTTGTAGCTACTATCATCGCCAAAAATATAACAAGACCTATCTTGAAACTACATAAACGAGTTAAAGCTTCAAACGATGATAACAATATTTTATGTAGCCCACTTGGTACAAATGATGAGCTTGAGGATTTGGCTATAGCTTTTGATGAGCGTACTTTAAAACTTCAGTATCAAGCACAACACGATGCACTAACAAAACTTCCAAATAGGATACTTTTTATCGACAGACTAAAGCAAGCTATAAAGATAAGAGATGAAAAGGGTGATCATCTAGCAGTTTTATTTATAGATATAGATAGGTTTAAAGAGGTAAATGACTCTTTTGGACACACTTTTGGAGATATGTTACTAAAAGTGGTTTCAGATAAAATGGAGTCAAATATCAGTTTAAGCAACTCTATAGCAAGGCTTGGTGGTGATGAGTTTCTTATACTTATAGATCATTTTAAAGATGAAAAAACACTTATAGATGTTATCCAAAAAATCACATCTGTATTTAAAGAGCCTATAACTATAGAGCATCATCAGTTTTACATCACTATAAGTATGGGGATAGCTATCTATCCACTACATGGAAAAGATGCAGATGCACTTATCAAAAATGCAGATGCAGCGATGTATAGAGCAAAAAATGAGGGTAGAAATACATATAAGTTTTATACAGATGATTTGACAACTAAAGCACTTCAAAGGATAACACTAGAAACTCAGCTTCGTGAAGCGGTGAAAAATGATGAGTTTGAGGTATATCTACAACCTCAAATCGATATGAGAGACTCTAAAATCATAGGGATGGAGAGTTTGGTTAGGTGGAATCATCCAAAGTTTGGCCTAGTCCCACCATCTGAGTTTATCCCACTAGCAGAAGAGACAGGCATCATCATAGATATAGACAAATGGATAATGAAAAACGCTATGAAGCAGTTTTCAACATGGATAAAAGATGGTTATAACCCAGGTGTGTTATCACTAAATCTCTCTATGATACAGCTAAATCATGAAGATTTTATAAGTTTTGTAAAAGAGTCTATAAAAGCCTCAGATATAAATGTTTCATCACTTATGTTTGAGATAACAGAAACACAAATCATGCGTAACCCAGAGCACTCCATCATAGTGTTAAATCAACTAAAAAGCTTGGGAGTAAGACTAGCTATAGATGATTTTGGAACAGGTCACTCATCACTATCGTATCTAAAACGCTTACCTGTAGATAAGATAAAAATAGACCAATCTTTTGTGCGTGACATACCAGCTGATAAAGATGATATGGAGCTCACAAAAGCTATCATAGCACTATCTTCAAGTCTAAAACTAGAACTGATAGCTGAGGGTGTTGAGACTAAAGAACAAGCAGAGTTTTTAGTAGAAAACGGATGCTATGAAGCACAAGGATACCTATACTATAAATCTATGAAAGTTGTAGATGTTGATAAAATACTAAAAAATGTAAAAGCTTAGACCGTAAGGTCTAGCTGATACGCTTCCTCTTTTTGACTAACAGTTTTTTCAACTGTAGTTTTCTCCTCTATCTTTTGTTTATCTAAAAGTGTCTCTTTTGAGCTTGTTTGAACATCTGTAGAGACTACACTATAGCCATCATTAGCACTTTGAAGTTCAACTTGCTTTTTTGGATGCTGCATATCTCTTTCTAAACTAGTCTGAGGTGTATTAAAATTTGTAGGAGATATTTCCATAACCTCGCCCCCCCATTTTTAAAATCTATACAAATATTTTAATGAAAAA
>JAFGVR010000088.1 GCA_016937915.1 Campylobacterales bacterium
ATCCACCAGTTGAGTGGATAATAGTTGAACCAGCCAAATCATACATATCTAGGTCTAAAAAAGTTCCTGCAAACATATCTGCACCCCAAGATATATTTACAATAAATGGATATATAAAACCACCCATAACTACTGTAAACATAGCTACAGGGATAATACGAACTCTCTCACTAACACCACCACTCATGATGTTTATAGTTTTACCAACAAAAGCCATTTGAAATAAAAATGCAGCCCATTTACTCATAGAATCATTATCCCATGAACCAAATGCTATCGTATAACCGATAAGTAAAAAAGCCATAGAAGCTATAGCATAGATAAGTGCGTTGATAGTTAAAACCGCCGTTACATTTTTAGCTCGAACCAAACCAGCTTCAAGCATCGCAAAACCTGGGACCATACTAATAATAAGTACCATAGAAAAAAGGGCGAAAAAAGTATCTATAACATACTTTAATTCAGTTTCCATCATAATTAAGACCTTAACTTAAATTTAAAAATAAAATTCTATCATAATGAAAAATCTTAAAAAAGGGGAAACTGGTTAAAAAATAACCAGTTTAGAAAAAAAGTGTATAAATTTTATATAGCTTCGCTATCCACTTCGCCTGTACGGATACGGATAATCTTCTCTATATCTGAAACAAAGATTTTACCATCGCCTATCTTACCAGTTCGTGCAGCTTCTACTATGGTTTGAGTACCTCTCTCTACATCTTTATCCTCGATAATCATCTCCATTTTTATCTTTGGTAAAAAATCAACCACATACTCAGCACCACGATAAAGCTCACTATGCCCTTTTTGGCGACCATAACCTTTAACTTCACTTATCGTCATACCATCTACACCAATTTCAGACAAAGCTTCTTTTACATCTTCAAGCTTAAAAGGTTTTATAATAGCCTCTACTCTTTTCATCATAATATATTCTCCATAATTTCAAATGCCGATTATTCTAACTAAAATTTACTAATTAATTGTTTAAAACTTAGTTACAAATTTATTAAGCCTATTTAAGATAGAATAAACAAAAATTTATTTATTTTAGGTGTTTTGATGAGTGATTTGCTACAAATAGACAATATAGAAACTATCAACATAGAAAAGACCCTTCAAGAGAGTTATCTTGACTATTCTATGAGTGTTATAGTTGGCCGTGCTCTTCCTGATGTTAGAGATGGTCTAAAACCAGTTCATAGAAGAATCCTTTATGCGATGGATAAATTAAATCTATCTCATGGTGCAAAATTTAAAAAATCTGCTCGTATAGTCGGTGATGTTATAGGTCAGTACCACCCACATGGTGATACAGCTGTTTATGATGCACTTGTTCGTATGGCACAAGATTTCTCTATGAGGATGGAGCTTGTTGATGGGCAAGGAAACTTTGGTTCTGTAGATGGAGACTCAGCTGCTGCTATGCGTTATACTGAAGCTAGAATGACAAAATATGCGGGTGAACTTTTAAAAGACCTTGAAAAAAATACCGTAAATATGATAGACAACTACGATGCTACTACTCAAGAGCCTGATGTTATGCCAACTCGTGTTCCAAACCTTTTAATAAATGGTTCATCAGGGATTGCTGTTGGTATGGCTACGAACATCCCTCCACATAACCCTAAAGAGGTTATGAGTGCATTAAAAGCACTTCTTGCAGATCCTGATATAACTGTAAATGAACTTATGGAGCATATCCCAGCCCCAGACTTTCCAACTGGTGGTACTATTTTTGGTAAAAAAGGGATAGTAGAAGCTTATAAAACTGGTCGTGGTCGTATAAAAGTGCGTGCTAAAACACACATCGAACAAAGAGCCAAAAAAGAGATGATAGTCGTTGATGAGCTTCCATATCAGGTAAACAAAGCAAGACTTATAGAAAATGTAGCAAATCTTGTAAAAGATAAGATGATAGATGGTGTATCACTTATCCGCGATGAATCTGACCGCGATGGTATGAGGATAGTGATAGAGCTTAAAAAAGATGCTATGAGTGAGATAGTTTTAAACAACCTTTTTAAACAAACTCAGATGCAAACTACTTTTGGTATCATCATGTTATCTATCCTAAACCAAGAGCCTAGAGTTTTTGGAATTTTAGATATATTAAAACATTTTATAAATCACCGTAAAACTATAATTATTCGCCGTACTATTTTTGATCTTGAAAAAGCAAAAGCTAGAGCTCACATCTTAGAGGGTCTCAAAAAAGCTATAAGCATCATCGAAGATGTTATTCGTGTTATCCGTGCATCTGATAATGAAGATGAAGCAAGAGACAACCTAGTAACTGAATTTGATTTCTCAGAGATTCAAGCTCAAAGCATCGTAGCTATGAGACTTGGTCGTCTAACTGGTCTAGAGATAGAGAAGATAGAAAATGAGTTAGCTGAACTTATGAAACAGATAGAGTATCTTGAATCAATTTTAAGAAGTGAAGATGTTCTTCATAGAATCATAGATGAAGAGTTTGATGAGATTATGCAAACTTACAAAGTTGAGAGAAAAACAGATATAGAAGATGACTATGAAGATATAGACATAGAAGATCTTATCCCAAATGAGCCTATGGTTGTAACAATTACACATAGAGGTTACATCAAAAGAGTACCTTTAGATGCTTATGAAAAACAAAAAAGGGGTGGAAAAGGTAAAACTGCTGTTACAACTTATGAGGATGACTTCATAGAGAAATTTTTCACTTGTAACACTCACGATACACTCCTTTTTGTAACAGATCGTGGTCAACTACACTGGCTAAAAGTTTATAAGATCCCTGAGGGTAGTCGCATCGCAAAAGGTAAGGCTGTTGTAAATCTTCTAAACCTTGTACAAAATGAACAGATACAATCAATCATACCTACAACTGACTTTAGTGATGAAAAATCTTTAGTTTTCTTTACAAAAGCTGGAACAGTAAAAAGAACAAACTTAAGTGAATTTAGTAACATAAGAAGCAACGGTGTAAAAGCTATAAGCTTGGATGATGATGATTCACTTGTAACTGCAAAAATTGCTGATCAATCTATCAAATATCTTTTCATTATGACTAAAATGAGTCAATGTATCAAATTTGAGATAGATAAAACAAGAGAACAAGGTAGAAATACTCGTGGTGTTCGTGGTATCAAATTTAAACATGATGATGATATGGTTGTAGATGCAAACATCATAGCAAACGATGAAGAAGAGATACTTGTAGTTTCTGAAAAAGGGATAGGCAAAAGAACATCTGCTGGAGAGTATCGTCTAACTAATCGTGGTGGCTCTGGTGTTATAGCTATGAAGATGACTAATAAAACTGGTAAATATGTTGTTGGTTGTTTGATGGTAGATGAAACTATGGATATGATGGCTTTAACTAAAGCTGGAAAAATGATAAGAGTAGATATGCAAACTATCTCAAAATCTAGCAGAAATACATCTGGTGTATATATAGTAAAAGGTGATGATGTAGCTAGCATCTCAAGGTGTCCTAAAAAAGAGGAAGATAAAGATGATGAGATGGATGATGAATCTGGACTATTAGATTTGGAATAGTAATTGCTATAGCGTAAAAAATGAAGAAAATTGGGGAACAAAAAATGAAATACTCTATGATATTAGTAGCACTACTTAGTTTTAGTGGTGTGAATGCTGATGAAAAAGTTGAACAACCACACGAGATAAGAAACACTACCATAAATATAGAGTGTCCAGCTGGTGAGTGTAGTACACCATCAAACTCTATGACTCAGCTAGAGGTTCCATCAAGAGATACAAATACACTAGATAAAAATGAGAGGATGATTATAAGTGTTATAGGTCAAGGTGTAGCACCTACTGACACTTTATCTCCTGCACAAGCTTATGCAATGGCAAAAAGAGCTGCTACCGCTGATGCATATAGACTAATAGCTGAAAAAGTCAAAGGTGTAAAAGTTGAGGGGCAAGACTTAATTAAAAATATGATGGTTCAACGCTCTAGCATCAGAACATCGGTTGCAGCTATGATTAGAAATGCAAACTTAGTTGAAACAACTTTTAAAGAGGGTCTATGCGAAGTGGAGATGGAAATTACACTTTATCACTCAGACTTTATGCAATAATCTTTTTTTTATGTTCACTTGCATTAAATGCAGGTGAATATTATATATCTTACAGATACATTACAAAAAACGCTCTTTTATATAACGAATCTCTACAAATCTCTAAATCTATGCAAAAATGTGATGGTAATCCAACTCAATCTATCGTTTTTGAAACGGTAAAAGAAAATGATGATTTAAAAACTATCATTGACAAAAACTTTGATCAATTTTCAAACTTTGTATCTAAAGTTGGTTTAGAAATTAAACACTACGAAAAAACAACAAACTATATAAATAACTCAACAACTATACTAACTCTTAAAACGACTTGTTTCAAAGTCGACTTTAATGATAGTTTTGTTAAAATCCAAGCTTTAAAATAAGGGCTTTATAGGTGAAAATAGCAATAGTTGAAGATGATATCAATATGAGAAAATCTCTAGAGATAGCGATGAGCGATTTTGATGAGTTTGAGATAAAAACTTTTAAAAATGCCGTAGATGCACTCAAAAAACTTGACGATAGCTATGATTTAGTAATTAC
>JAFGVR010000089.1 GCA_016937915.1 Campylobacterales bacterium
ACTCAGCGTTAAGCCATCAAAATACTGTTTTCGAGTGATAACTAAATCAATTGCAGCAAATATAAAAATAATCATTAACATCGATAAAGATAAAACTATAGCCTTATCTTTTAACCACGACAATTGATCAGCAAGTCCAAACAAAGCTACAGTTGGCAATTCTTGTATAAAATAAAAAAAAATGATGAACCCAACACCTAAAACAGTAAAAGATTTTAAAGTTATCTTAATCCCTTCTATAAGTTTTTTCATAGAGATAAGATTTTTGATTCCATTTATAGGGTTTAGTTTACTAAATTTTGGAGTTAAAACATCGGTGGTAAATAAAAAGCCAAACTGAGCTACAGATGCTAATATACCACCAATTGCTACAGACACAGCCATAGGAAGTACTACTAAGAGCACCTCTTTTGCAGTTACAATAGCTATATCCACCATAAACTCTCTATCTATATCCATCCCTATAAGTGATAAATAGTATCTAAAAAGTTTTGTAATATGTTCACTTATAAATGAAAAAAGCATCAAAAATGCCAAAATAGCTATAAAAAGGGTAATAACTCCAGCGGTATCTTGAGATTTTGGGACATTACCCTCTTTTCGGGCGTCCTCAATTTTTTTGGAGGTGGGTTCTTCTGTTTTGTCATCATCAGCCATCTAAACCCACCAAAAAAAGTTATTGAATTTTCATAGACAAATCTATCCAATTTGCTTGATGGATAAGTGAACCACTACTAATAGCATCTATACCAGTTTTTGCATATTCTTCTATAGTTTGCAAAGATATATTCCCACTAGCTTCTAAAAGGATATGTGGATAATTTTCATCTCTGTATTTTATAACTTCATATATCTCTTGAGGTGTCATATTATCACACATAACTATATCAGCACCAGCTATAAAAGCTTGTTTAGCTATATTTAAAGTTTCAGCTTCAATCTCTATCTTAGTTGTGAAAGGGATATTTTGTCTAGCTTTTTCTATGTATGAACTTAAATCTTTAATAGTTTTTAAATGGGTGTCTTTTATCATAAGTGAATCATCAAGCCCCATCCTATGATTTACTACTCCACCACATCTTGTAGCGTATTTTTCAAATACTCTAAGTCTAGGTCTTGTTTTTCTTGTATCTAAAAGTTTTACACCATAAGGGGAGATTATATCTACATATTTTTTGGTTAAAGTTGCTATTGAGCTAGCATGAAGAAGCATATTTAAAATCGTTCTCTCGCATCTTAGGATTGTGTGAGAATCCCCTTTTACTATAGCTATAACATCACCTTTTACAAAACTCTCACCATCTTTTTTACCCCAGATGATCTCAAAATTTTCTAGTTTAGCAAGTACATTTATATACTTTTCACCAGCTACGATGCCATCACTTTTAGCAATAATATCAGCTTTTATATCTTCAACACTTGGCTCGACCAAAGCATACAAATCACCTCTGCCAACATCCTCTGCAAGTGTCTCTTTTACAAACTGCTCTATCATCATAATGCCATCATTCTCTCTAGGGCTATCTTCGCCCATTTTTGAGTTTTTTCATCAACTTGAATCTCATTTATAGGATTTCCATCATCTATAGCTTTTAGAGTGTTGTAAACATCTAAAAGTGTAGTCTCATTCATAGTTGGACATTCAGGTTTTGTAGATGAAAGTACATAAGTGTTTTTCTCTCTAAGTCTATTTACCATATTAAATTCAGTTCCAACTGCCACTTTTTGTTCAGGGTCTAAGTCCGCTATATATTTTATAAGCTGAGATGTTGAACCAACGAAATCACTCGCTTGACAAACAGCTGGATCGCACTCAGGGTGAACTGCTATGAGGATATCAGGATATTTTTTTCTGTAAAACTCTATATCTTCTACTGTAAATAACTGATGCACTGAACAAAAACCATCATAACAGATAATATCAGATTGATTTAAATCTTTTCCATCACCTATAACGCAAGATTTTAAGCCCATTTCATTTGCTATATTTTGTCCTAAACATCTATCTGGAACAAAAAGAATTTTTTTACCCTCTTGCAAAGCTGTAGTGATTATTTTTTTAGCATTAGAGCTTGTACAAACAAGTCCACCCATCTCACCAACTCTTGCTTTTACCTCTGCATCTGAATTGATGTATGTTATAGGGAGGATATTATCATTTTCTATCCCAGCATCATTTAATACTTTAACTGCAGTATCATAAGCTTTTCCATCTATCATTTTAGCCATAGCACAACAAGCGATTCGTGGCATCACAACTCTTTTGTGCGGACTTAGAACTTTAACACTCTGCCCCATAAATCCAACTCCGCAAAAAAGTACAAATTCAGAATCATCATCCCTCGTACGAGTTGCAAGTTCTAGTGAATCACCAGTAATATCACCTATCTCAAAAACTTCATCTCTTTGATAAAAGTGAGCAACAACCGTTACGCTGAGCTTCTTTTTTAACTCATCTATCTTATCTTTTAATTGTTCATTAGTAAGTTGCAAGAAAACTTCCTTTTATAAAATTACAAAATTATAGCAAATTTTTATATGATTATAATTATACGAAAGATATAATTCCAAACTTAAATTTACTAGGATTTTCATGGATTTTTTTCTAAATACAAATGTTCAATTTTTCCTTTTAGCATACTTAGTTGGTGGTATCCCTTTTGGACTCATATTGGCAAAAAAATTTGCTGGTGTGGATGTAAAATCAAGTGGTAGCAAAAGCATCGGTGCGACTAATGTTTTAAGAGTTGTAAAAGAGAGTGATCCAA
>JAFGVR010000002.1 GCA_016937915.1 Campylobacterales bacterium
GAAACATTTCATCTCATGGACTTTGATGATGCTGCAACAAATCAAACAGATACCTTTATAAAAGCTCTACAAGAAAGGTTTTTTGGAGAGATGAGAAAGTTTACTGCAAATAAAATTTTTACACAAGGGATACAAGCACTTAGTGAAACTGTTGAAAAAGCTGTACTTAAACTCTGCTCAAACACTGAAGCTATCCAACGTCTTACTGGATATGATTGGATTATGCAACAGTGGAAACTTGTATCCGAGTGGATGATAGTTAGATGCGCTTGTTAATTGCGGATGGTATTACTAATTATAATTAATTGATAAATCATATATCTAAAAGACAACTTCTTATAAACTGTAAAATTATTTAAATTTTTTAATAAAAAAAATCCCAACTGCTACAGCCATAAAAATAACTCCAATGGTAGAAAGTATAAAAGATAGCTCAACTGGTTGAGTGAAGTTTGGCATTATGCCAATACCTCACTACATCTAGGACAAGTTGAACCTTCACTTTTAGCACTAAATTTCCAGCATCTAGGACATTTATGCTCAGTTGCTTTGTAGATTATGAACTGATTATCCTCTACAGTAAACCTTGCAAGTTCATCTCCATCTACATCTTCACGAACACCAGATACAACAAACCAGTCTTCAGCTTCAGTAGCATCTAACTCTAAAACCTTAGTAGAGTTTGTAGCTATAACTAACTCTAAAGTAGCTTTTATAGTTTTATCTTTTTTAAGGGCATCTATAGCACTACCAAAACCAAATCTAGCTTTTTTCATATATTCGCCGTTAAAATTTGATTCAACTTTCTCCATAGGTTCATATACAAAATCAAATATATCCTCAGCATCTTGTTTTATGATAGCTGGTGCATTTTCAACTATCTCATCACAAGTGTATGTGATAATAGGTGCCATTAAAGTTAGCATCTGTTTAACTATTATAGCCATAGCACTCTGAGAAGCACGGCGATGTGTGTCATTTAGTGCATCACAATAAAGTCTGTCTTTTGTGATATCCATGTAGATGCCACTTAACTCATTTGCTATGAAATTATTTAAATTATTCATCCCATTTACAAAATCGTATCTGCTAAACGATGCATGAACGCTATTAAACACTTTTGAAGCTACACTTAAAATCCATCTGTCAAGTTCACCCATCTCACTAACAGGTGTTAAAGTTTCTAGGTCATTGATATTTGCAAGTAAAAATCTAAAAGTATTTCTTATTTTTCTATAACTCTCGGCAGTTTGCTTAAGTATCCCTTGAGATATTTTTAAATCCCCTTGATAATCACTTGAAGCTACCCAAAGGCGAAGTATCTCACTACCATACTCTTTTAGTACACTCTCAGGAGCCACTACATTGCCTTTCGATTTACTCATCTTCTCACCTTTTTCATCTACTGTGAAACCGTGAGTAAGAACTGCTTTGTAAGGTGCTACATGTTCAACTGCAGTTGAGAGGAACATAGATGATTGGAACCAACCTCTGTGTTGGTCACTTCCCTCTACATAAAGGTCTGCTTGAAATTTACCAGCATCGTAGTTGCGTGATTTTAAAACAGAGTACCATGTAGAACCACTATCAAACCAAACATCTAAAATATCAGTTACTTTTTCAACTTCATCAGCACTGTATCCACTACCAGGGTAGAGTAGTTGCTCAGTTGGCATCGAGTACCATGCATCACTACCGTGCATCTCAAACACCATAGCTGTAAAGTTTAAAACTTTCTCATCAAGTATAACTTCACCAGTAGCCTTTACTCTAAAAAACGCTATAGGCACACCCCAATCACGCTGACGAGATATACACCAGTCTGGACGATTTTCTACCATTGATTTTAGACGATTTCTACCAGTTTCAGGGAAGAAAAGAGTTTTTTCAACTTCATTTAGTGCAATATCACGAAGTGTTTTATCCTCACCATTAGGTGTACCATCAACAGAGATAAACCACTGTTTTGTAGCACGGAAAATTAGTGGAGTATGACTTCTCCAGCAGTGTGGATATGAATGTTTAAATTTAGTATCGTATAAAAGAGCATCACCTAAAAGCTCTAAGATTTTATCGTTACACTTAAAGATAAGTTGTCCAACGAACTCTTCTGGATTTGGAAGTAGATTGTCACGAACTATAGTTTGATCATAACAACCTGTTTCATCTACTGGCATAACAACTTCTAAATCATATTTTAAACCTACACGGTAATCATCTTCACCATGTCCTGGAGCTGTGTGAACACCACCAGTACCACTATCCATAAGTACATGATCACCTAAAACTATCTTAGAATTACGATTATTTAGTGGATTTATAGCTAGTTGATTTTCAAGAGTTTTTGATTCTATGTTTTGAGCTATTTCACCTTTTATAACACCTAGCTCTTTTAAAGCTTCAAAGCGAGCTTTTGCAACTATGTAACCATCTGTAGTTAAAATATAACTCTCCTCAGGATGCATAGATATACCAGTGTTTGCAGGAAGTGTCCAAGGTGTAGTTGTCCAGATAACAATAGCAGCTTTACCATCTATGCCAGCTTTTGTTTTTGCATCTTGAGTTAGTTCAAATGCTACAAATATAGAGTGAGACTCTTTCTCTTCATACTCAACTTCAGCTTCAGCTAAAGCAGTTCTCTCAGCCCATGACCAGTAAACAGGCTTACTTCTTTCTACCAAAAGACCTTTTTTAGCTACATTACAAAGTGTACGGTAGATATTTGCTTCAAATTTATAATCCATAGTAACATAAGGGTTTTCCCAGTCAGCTATGATGCCTAGTTTTTTGAATTCATCTCTTTGAATATCTACAAATTTTGCAGCGTGTTCACGACAAAGTTCTCTTACTTTACTAACTTCAAGTTCCTCTTTTTTAGCTTTTCCACCAAGTTTTTTTTCAACTTGTTGCTCGATTGGTAGTCCATGACAATCCCAACCTGGAGTAAAACGAACAGATTTGCCATTGAAATAATTATGTTTTATGATGATATCTTTTAAAACTTTATTAAGTGCGTGCCCTATATGCGTATGTCCATTTGCATAAGGAGGTCCATCATGAAGTGTAAAACTATCCGCATCTTTGCGTTTTTCTTTCATTTTTTCGTAAACTTTTTTCTCATTCCATGAAGCATATCTTAGTGGTTCATTGTTGATTAGATTGCCTCTCATAGCAAAGTTTGTAGTTGGTAAAAGTAGTGTATCTTTGTAATCCATTTGTCCCTCAAAATCGTAAAAAAGTTGTGGATTATACCTTATTAAGTGTTTAAGTGGACTTAAAATTGCTATAATAGTAGAAGTTAAAATTAAAAAAGGCTTAAAATGAAGTTGCATCTTATATTTGTTGGAAATAAATTTATTTACAATAGATCTTTAAAAGAGTATGTTTTAAGAAAGGTTGAACAAAGATTTGATTTTATAGATTTTATTACATATTTTAAAGAGAATGATAATAGTTTATTCCTATATTTAGAAGAAGTTGTAAATAGTAATACAAATGTTTTGATAGTAACATCTAAAATAAATTTTACAACTATTGGAAAATTGATTTGTACAGCTACAAGTGATAATCAAATTCTAAAAGAAAATATGCTTATACCGCAAAAATCTATTATTTTTGAAAATGGAACATATTTAACTAAGTATAAGGATTCGAATATAAAC
>JAFGVR010000090.1 GCA_016937915.1 Campylobacterales bacterium
AAGTGTTATAATCAATCAAAAAAAAGGTTTGCGATGAGAAGTTCTATAGTTGATGGAATAAAGTCTCTTCCTCCATTATCAAAGACTGTTTCTGATATAAACAGGGTGTATGGAGATGAAGAGTCTGGCATAAATGACTTAGTAAAAGTTATAGAAAATGATCCTATGGTGGTAGCGAATCTTTTAAAGCTTGCCAATTCTCCACTTTATAACTTTGGTAATGAGATAAAAAGTATAGAACAAGCCGTTAGTAGGTTTGGGATGAGTATGACTCGCTCTCTTGCTATAGGGATGAGTGTTAGAAAACTTTTAAATGTAGATATGCAACCTTATGGCATAACATCTGATAAGTTTGCAGAGGTTTCTTTACTTCAGGCAAATTTAGTTATGAAATGGTATAAACATATAGATTTAAAAAAAGCAGAAGAACTTTACTTAGCTGCATTTTTACAAGAGGTGGGGAAGATTCTTATAGCAAATTCTATTATACAAGATGATGAGACTATAAGTTTTAGCTCAGAGATAACAAATTCGAGCAATATAGCTATGGTTGAAAAATCTTATGTAGGTGTTACCTCTGCTGAAGTTACAGCAGAGGTGTTTGAATTTTGGAAATTTGATAAAAAATTTATCGAGATGATAAAGTATTCAGATACCCCATCAAAAGCACCAGATGAGGTTAGAGAATACTCAACTGCATTAAATATTATAAAAACTATAGTTCCATTAAACAAACCACTCTCAGAACAAGCTATAAACTTTGGTCTTAGAAAAGCTCATGATGCAGGTTATGATCATGAACTTTTAGAAGATGAAATAGATAAATTTTTAGAACACATATAAATATTAATAAGGTTAAATTTGGCAAAAACAGTAACAGTAATAGACACATTTGGATTTTTCTTTCGTGCATTTTATGCACTACCTCAGCATCTTAAAAACAAAGATGGTTTTCCTACAGGGCTTTTGACAGGGTTTACAAACTTCATCTCAAGCCTTGAGGCTAAGCATGATAGTGATTACATCATATTTGCTATCGACACAAAAGGGCCTAGTTTTAGAGCAGAGATAGATCCAAACTACAAAGCTAACAGAAGTGCACCACCAGAAGAGCTTACTCTTCAACTTCCAATTGCGATAGAGTGGATAGATAAGATGGGTTATAAAACTCTTGGCAAAGTTGGTTTTGAAGCCGATGATATGATAGCTACAGTTGTAAAACACGCCAAAGATAAGGGTTACAATGTCAGAGTAGTTTCACACGATAAAGACCTTTATCAGCTCATAGATGATGGTAAGGTTGTGGTAGTTGATGCTGTAAAAAACAAAGTGATGGATGAGGAAGCTTGTTTTGAGAAATATGGTGTAAAGCCTTGTCAGTTTGTCGATTATCAATCTATCCTTGGTGATAGTGCCGATAATGTCCCAGGTGTTAAGGGGATAGGGAAAGTTGGAGCTGAAAAACTTCTAAAAGAGTATGGAACACTTGATAACATCTATGAAAATCTAGCTACCATAAAGGGTGCAAACCTAAAAAAACTTGTAGAGTCTAAAAATGAAGCTTATATGTCAAAACAGCTTGTAACTCTAAGGGATGATGTTTTAGATAGCATCGATTTTGAAGAGTACAAGATGGATGTTAAAAACCCATTTTTAAACATATATGATGAGCTTTTAAAATATGAACAAAACGCCATCATCAGATATCTAAAAGCAAAAGGGCTTGTAAATGAGCTTTTTGAATCTCAAGCTAAAGAGAAGATGCAAAAAGAGGAGATAAACCACTCTTTGGAGTTTGAAACTACTCTCATAACAGATGCAAAAGTTTTGGAGATAGTTTTAGATGCAATCTCTGAAAATGCTATAGTGGCTTTTGATACTGAGACAACAGGGCTTGATTATGAGAAAGACTCTTTAGTTGGATTTAGTTTTTGTTATGATGAAAAAGAGGCTTATTATGTACCGTTTGCTCACTACTACCTAGGGGTTGGGGAGCAGATAAGTGCTGAAGATGCAAAAGATGCAATTAAGAGATTGTTTAAACACAAGATAGTTGGGCATAACATCAAGTTTGATTTACATTTTGTGAGTAGATTTTTAGGCGATGAGACTCTTAGCATCTACAATGACAGCATGGTTTTAGCATGGCTCATAAACCCTGAGAGTGCGTTAGGGCTTGACAAGCTCTCAGAAGCCCTACTTGGTCATAGTATGATAGCGTTTAAAGAGACTGTAAAAAAAGGGGATACTTTTGCATCTGTAGAGCTTGAAGAGGCTTGTAAGTACGCTGCTGAAGATGCTTATGTGACATTAAAACTTTATAACCTTTTTGAAGAGAAGTTAAAACTCCAAGATGCTACACATCTTATAGATGAAGCTAAAAATATCGAGATGCCTTTTATGCTTACTCTTATGGAGATGGAGAAAGAGGGGATAAAACTTGATGCAAAGTTTATGAAAAACTTTAGAGTTGAGGTTGGGCAAAAGATAGATGAACTAACTCAAAATATCTATAAGATTGCTGGTTGTGAGTTTAACATAAACTCAACTCAACAACTAGGTATAGTACTTTTTGAACAGCTAAATCTTCCAACTGGTAAAAAAACAAAAACTGGTTACTCAACAAACGAAGCGGTTTTAAACTCACTAAAAGATGCACACGAGATAATCCCTGAGATACTCAAATATCGTGAGATATATAAACTTCACTCCACCTATGTTGAGCCACTTTTAAAACTGGCTCACGAAGATAAAAACTCACGCATCCACACATCATTTGTACAAACTGGAACTGCTACAGGAAGATTAAGCTCAAAAAATCCAAACCTTCAAAATATCCCAGCTAGAAGTGAACTTGGACTAAAAATCAGAGAAGCATTTGTAGCAGATGAGGGTAAAAAACTGATAGGGATAGACTACTCTCAGATAGAGCTAAGACTCCTTGCACACTTCTCACAAGATGCTGTTTTAGTAGATGCATTCAAACATGATAAAGATATCCATAGACAAACGGCAGTAGCTTTGTTTGGCGAGGATGAGGCAGATGCAAAAAGAAACATAGCAAAAACTGTAAACTTTGGACTTTTGTATGGGATGGGGCAAAAGAAACTCTCAGACACCCTTGGCATCTCAACAAAAGAGGCAAAAGATATCATAGAAAAGTACTTTGAATCATTTCCTACTGTTAGACGCTATTTTCGCTCAATCGTAGATAGTTCAAAAGAGTATGGATATGTTGAGACTTTACTCAAAAGACGCAGATATTTTGATTATGAAAATGCAAAACCTATGTTTATAGCAGCGTATGAGAGAGAGTCGGTAAATACGGTCTTTCAAGGTAGTGCATCTGATCTTATCAAACTATCAATGGTTGAGATCTCAAAAACTATCAAAGAGGAAAAACTTGATGCCAAAATGCTACTTCAGATTCACGATGAGTTGATATTTGAAGTAAAAGAGAGTGATGCCAAGATGCTAGGTGAGAAGTTTAAGAGCATCATGGAAAACATCATGGAGCT
>JAFGVR010000091.1 GCA_016937915.1 Campylobacterales bacterium
AACCATAAGTGCATAAGGTTTTACATCTTTGTTTACTACACTACCACTCCCTATAAGTGCATACTCACCTATAGTAACACCGCAAACTATAGTGGCATTTGCACCGATGCTACACCCTTTTTTTAGGAGTGTTTTTTTATACTCATCTTTTCTAACTATAAAAGCTCGTGGGTTTATCACATTTGTAAAAACCATAGATGGGCCTAAAAAAACATCATCTTCAATTTCTACACCATCATAAACTGAGACATTGTTTTGAACCTTTACACCACTTCCTATCTTAGCGTTTGGCCCAACTACACAGTTTTGACCAAATGAGCAGCCATCACCTATCACAGACCCACTTATGATATGTGAGAAGTGCCATATCTTTGTATCTTTGCCTATCTCTACATCATCATCTACGAAACTAGACCCATGAACAAAGTATGAATCCATTAGTTAATAACCTTTTTACAAAACGGATGATAATCACCACTAAGACCCACAGGGGTAAGTTTTCGTATTTGGGAGACTATATTTATAGAATTTATAGCATTATCAAGTCCAAATCCCCCACCGCTTAGTATATCTTGATAAGATTTTGTATGTAGATCTGTAAAACCTTCACTAAACTCAAACTCCTCACCATCAACTTTGATGCTTCTAAAAGTTCGCTGAGCACTCTCTTTTACATCTTCTGGTATGTAGTCATAGTTTACAGACAAGAACCATCTTACATTTGCATTTTTGAGTTTCATAAAACCAGTGTTTGTATCGGCTTGTTTTATGTGTACCACATTTTGCTCAATCTCTCCAAATATCCAAGACAACATATCAAAAAAGTGTACACCGATGTTAGATGCTATCCCCCCACTTTTTGACTCATCACCCTTCCAGCTTTGAAAATACCATTTACCACGAGAAGTTAAGTATGTCAAATCTATATCATAAACTTTATCTGGATTCTCTTTTAACTCTTTTGAGATTTTCTCTTTTAGCTCAATAATAGAGTTATGCAGTCTTAGTTGTAAAATTGTATATACTTTTTTACCACTCTCTTTTTCTATAACTTTTAGTTGCTCTAGGTTGTGTGGATTTAAAACAAGGGGTTTTTCGCATATAGCATCTGCTCCACTTCTTAGAGCAAATCTTATATGAGCATCGTGAAGATAGTTTGGAGTAGTGATACTCATATAGTCTATCTTTTTATTTCCATCTCTTCTCCACTTATCTACAAATCTATCAAATCTCTCAAACTCTGTAAAAA
Source organism: Campylobacterales bacterium (assembly GCA_016937915.1). Classification (GTDB taxonomy): domain Bacteria; phylum Campylobacterota; class Campylobacteria; order Campylobacterales; family Sulfurimonadaceae; genus Sulfurimonas. The sequence continues at coordinate 1,250 of JAFGVR010000091.1, forward strand.
AAGAAGCCTCTGGAAAGTAACTATCCATAATACCTATACCATCATAAGGATCAAGTGCAGCGATGATGTTATGCCCCGTCTCTCTTATAGCCCTCATATGTCTTGGAGCGATGTATCCACTAGCTCCAATTAGTGCAAAATTTATTTTATCCATCTAATCCCTTGATATAAGATTTTTAAAAAATATCTATTTTTTTTTAGTATTGTATCGGCTTAAATTAAAGATTCTCATTTGTAAAACTTGAATTTTTTTATTTTTTCCGATATAACCATTAGAAAATAATTATTATATAAAAGTAGATTTGATTATGAATTTTTATGAAAAAAACTTAGAAGCTTTATTTAAGAGGGATAGATTTTTAGCAGAGCATATATCATCCATAAAAACAAATGAGAGGTTTGATGTTTTTCAAGGGGATGACCCTTTAAATATAAACATTTTAGATAAGGAAAACTCAGATTTTATATATGAAAAACCTTTGAATGATGTTAGTGAGAAGTTAAATCTTTTCAACACTAAATATCCAAGATACCCTGTTTTGTTTTTATATGGAGTTGGTAATGGTATCTTAGTAAAAGCACTTTTAAATAATAATGCAATTAAGCATCTGATAATTATAGAACCATCTTTAGAGCTTTTGTATGTAGCCTTAAATCTAGTAGATATAGCAGATGATATATCTAAAGAGAGGGTGATTTTAAAAGTAGCAGATGGTATAAACTTTTCACAAATGTCTCAACTAGTGACAAAAAAAGATATAGCTCCTTATGTAAAGGTTTATGACCTTCATATACAATCAGAATATTATGAGAAAAATTTCAAAGATAATATTAACAAGATAAATGCCATTATTTTAAAAGCCTACAGACATTTGGTTCTAGGAAAAGGCAATGATGCCACAGATGCACTCATAGGGGTGCAACATCACATAGCAAATATGCCCCAGATGCTTAAAAACTATAAAATAAAAGATCTTTTTAAACAAAAGATAAGTGATATGGCCATAGTAGTATCTACAGGTCCATCTTTGACTAAACAACTGCCACTTTTAAAAGAGTTTGCACCTTATGTGACTATCATAAGTGTAGATGCATCTTTGCCTATACTTCAAAAACACAATATCATCCCAGATATAGTAACATCTATAGAGAGAGTTGTTCAAACTGCAAGTTTTTTTGATGATATCAGCGATGAGGTTGCAAAGCATACATATTTTGTAGCATCTTCTATAATCGAGCCATACACTTTTTATAAACTAAAAGATAAAAAACTTGTGTTGTCTATGAGACCTTTTGGGTATATGCTTTATTATGGTTTTGATGATTTTGGTTACCTTGGTTCTGGTATGAGTGCTGCAAATCTAGCTTATCAGTTAGCAGCATTTATGCAGTATAAAAAGATAGTGCTTATAGGTCAAGATCTGGCTTATAGCAATGATGGGATAAGTCACGCAGATGGGCATAAATTTATCAAAGGTAAAGATAAGCATAAAGAAACAGATACCTATGTTGAGGCTTATGGTGGAGATGGTTTTGTTAAAACAACGATTCAGTGGGATATGTTCAAAAACTTTTTTGATAAAGATATAACCGAGGCTAAAGAGTGTTGCTCTATAGAGACATATAACTCCACTGAGGGTGGGGCAAGGATAGAGAGTGCCATAGAGAGACCATTTAAAGAAGTATAATGCACCCTTTTTTCAAGACCAGTAAAACAAGTTTTCTTATTCCACCTCTTTACGATACCAGTGGTAACAGTTTTACT
>JAFGVR010000092.1 GCA_016937915.1 Campylobacterales bacterium
CTATCGAGTGCTTTGCAAAAACAAAAGATAGCATCTAAAGATATTATAAACTTCATATCTATGGCTGAGAAGAGTACAAACTTTAGATCAGCACTTGAGAGGGTTGTCCATTTTATAGAGGTAAAAGAGGAGTTTAAAAGGGAATCTAACGATAAAACATCTCTACCAATCACCTACTTTTTTATAGCATCTTTAGTAGTTTTGGGAGTGAAGTTTTACGCAGTACCACTTCAAATAGAGCGTTCTTTGGAGTACTCACCAGAGATAGTAAAACTTATAAGTGAGCATCTCTTAATCGCTCAAATCATGACAAACACCCTCTTCCTCTCACTCCTATTTTTTGGAGTATATTTTTTGATTTTACTTATAGCTTTGTTTGACAAATCTTACACCATCCAAAACACTGCAAAGAAGATAGCCCTATATCTCCCTTTTTCAGCCACCATAGTTACCAAGTTTGAAAAATTTTCACTATTTAGTATGCTTAGTGAGATGCTACAAAGTGGAGTATCTATCAAAAATGCTATAACAACAGCGGCTATCACTACATCGATATATAAATTTAAAGAGGCTTTAGTTCATACACTTGAGGGGATAAAAACAGATGGAAAGCTCATCCACCACCCATCTTTGTATGACAACATAGAGCAAGAGCTTTTAGCAGGAGCTGGAAACTCTAAACAGTTGGCATCTATCATGCACGAGATAGCTCAAAGGGCAAAAGCGGATGCAAAAGAGCTTAGCACGAAGTTTTTTAGACTCATAACCATCATCTCCATCTTACTCATGGCTTTTGCGGTTTTTATAGAGTTTTACACCATAGTTCTAACCCAAGTGCTTATCCAAAAAGGGATGATAGACGCAGTTAGAGGGGGCATCTTTTAGATGAGAAAAGCTTACTTACTCATCGAAGCCCTCATAGCTATCGTAATAGCTGGGACAGTAGCTGCGATATTTACAACCATGAACTACTACACCTCCATCCAGTCAAATATGTTAAAACAACAAAATACAAAAACTATACTAGAAGTAGTTAGAAGCAGACTCATAAACCTAGCAAAAGATATAGATGATGACTCATACTTTGAAATGCCCAAAGAGGAGCTTGACCACACTATCCCCATAGCAGCAGGGATAGGAACTGATGGGTGGGGAAAGAGGATATTTTACTACACACTTGATATGGGGATAGAGAACAACATCAGCACATCTTACGCAGATACAAATGACACCATATCACCAAACCAAAACATAGTCGCTAGGCTCATAAGTGCAGGTGAAGATTATGTTTTAGATACCAACTCCAGCCACACAACTGCACAAAACGATGACATCATGCTAGAGATTGGCATCGGTGAGCTAAACCACTACAAACTTTATGGAAGCTCAGAGATAACAACAGAAACTAGAGGCTACAACAGTGCCATCGTGTCCAACACTGAACCAACCTCACCTATAAATGGAACTCTATGGTATGACATAAATAGCTCCAAACTAAAGATATACTCATCTACTGATGCCAACTGGTCGCAGATAAACTAAGTTTTTATTTCTATAAACTGCTTAAAAACATCAGCGGCATATTTTTGATTTATACCGATTTCATTTGCATAGGCTTTAAAATTTTTTGTCACACTATATATCTCATCTAAAATCGTATGTGCATCTTTTACAGTATGTTTTTTCGCTAATTCTAAAAGCTCTTTTTTAGTTGGATTTTTACCATTTCCTAAGTAAGTTGTACTATGCTCTCCCCCTGGTCCATTTGAAAAAGTCAAATCATAAGCTGGTGAAAATTTCCAGTTATTATCACTATCTAAAACATAGGAAAAGTTTTTTGCATGGTCATCACGGTTATGTGTCAACAAGTTAAACACAGCTAACTTAAATACTTTTTGAACTTCTTGAATGTCATGTGTGAGATGAAGTGTTAAAGTTAATATATCATCATAATCGATACTTGGCATCCTAAAATCACTATGAACCAATGCTGCTAATGAATGCATATGAACTCTGGCGTCATTAACCCTATCAAATCTTTTGATTGCAAAGTAACTACTATATTTACCTTGTAGTAATTTGGTCTCTGAAATATTTATCCCTGCATCTCTTGCCATAAGTGAATAAACATATTCAAGTTTTCCAATATCTGCATGATCTGTACTACTTGCAAACTTCACCATATAATGCTCATAATTTTTTTGCAAAGGCTGATTTGCTGAAATTATTTGATTTTTCTGATTAATCTGAACCATAATTTTTGGTCTTGCTCCTGCACTTGAACCATTATTTGCTATAAGTGTTTCAATATCATTAGCACTCACCCCTTTTAAAATCTGCATAGATGAGTGTGCCAATCTATCCAAGTCTATATCTATATCTGATTTATAGGTATCTATTATAGGTTCATAACTCAATGCACCTGTTCCAAACTCTCCTATCATCATAAGTCTATCAAGTGGTGTAATACTACGAAAATCTATCCCTTGACTCATTAAATGTCTATCTATAAGTAATCTTCCCCAGCCATCTGGAAGTGAATCAGCAAATAATCCAAACAATCCATCAAATACTCTATCTTCACAA
>JAFGVR010000093.1 GCA_016937915.1 Campylobacterales bacterium
AGCTTCTATAATATGATGCTGATTGCGTCCCCTTTGTTGTACTATATGTGCAGTTATCTTAGCATTTAAAACAAATGCTCTAAAAAACTCCTCCACAAGTTCAGTATCAAAATTACCAACTTTTCCATTTAAACCAAGCTCATAAACTATATATGGTCTGTTACTTAAATCTATGTCACAACCTACACAAGCTTCATCCATAACCACATTTGCACTTCCAAATCTCTCCATCCCTTTTACAGGATAAATAGCATCAGCTAAAAGTGAACCTAGAACTATTCCAACATCCTCTACACTGTGGTGATCATCTATGTGGGTATCACCTACACATTTTATATCCAAATCTATAAGTGAGTGTTTTGAAAAACTCTCAAGCATGTGGTCTAAAAAGCCAACGCCAGTATCTATGTTACTTTTTCCAGTACCACTTATGTCTAATGATATAGTTATATCTGTCTCTTTTGTTTTTCTTGATTTTGTTATCATATTAATCTCCAACTATAAATGAATGTTTAAATTGAGAATTATTATTCATATAATCTCTTGCTTCCTCTTCACTTTGAAAGCCAATTAGTAAAACTTTAAACAGCCTTCTATCTCCCACAATCGCATCTTTTATAATAGTTTTATAACCATCTGTATTATTATATTTCTCTTGAGTTGCAATCGCACCATTTATATTTTCAAATGAACCTATCTGCAATGAAAAATAACCCAAAGACTTCTGTTTAGGTGATTGTGCAAGCTCTTTTGTTGATGGTATATTCCTCTTACCATTCACATGAAAACCAAGAACCTCAATCTTTACAGGTGCTGTTCCAGCACCTATCATATTTATCTTACTTGCTGCTGTTTTAGATAAATCTATAATCCTAGTTTCTACAAAAGGTCCCCTATCATTTATCCTAACAACAGTTGAGAGATTATTTCTTAGATTTGTAACTTTTACTATAGTATTCATAGGTAAAGTTTTATGAGCAGCTGTCATATCGTACATATTGTAAGTTTCACCATTTGATGTCAATTTTCCATGAAAATCTGGACCATACCAACTAGCATTTCCACTAAAAGTATCACCTACACTAACTGTAGTTGGATAATACTTAACTCCTCTTATCTCATAAGGCCTCATCGTTGGATGGGAATATATTTTTGGATCCATACTACTACTGTGAGCATCTTTATTTGACGAATATACTGTAGTTGGCTTAGAATAAGAGTAATTTCTATAAGAACTATTTGAACCACTACATCCACTAAATAAGATTATAAAAAAAACTAAAAAAGATGTATATAAACTATTCATATAACTTTAACCTCTCTCCTACTTTTATCAAATTTCCATCTATATTATTATAAGCTTTTATATTTCTAACACTTACCTTAAATTCTTTAGATATAGAATTTAACGAATCACCAACTTTTACAATATAAAAAGATTCTAACTCTTTTTTAGTAACAATTTTATTTTTATCTATTGGAATTATAAGTTTTTGTTTCAATTTCAACCTATTGTTTTTTAAACCATTAAAACCCATAATAACTTTATAAGGAACATTATATGTTCTACCTATATCCCAAAGATTATCACCACTTTTTACAACATGCACTTTATAAATATTTTTAATATCTTCACTTTTATAATTTTGTTTAAATTCTGAAAGTTTTATATATGGTATGTATATATCATAATCATCACTATATGGCGGAACAAAATCATAATTTAGATGTCTATTTAATCTTTTTAGATCCTCTAATGGCATATTGATTATAGAGGAGATTCTCTTAAGTGATTCGCCACTAGATATTTTTACAGTAGATACAGAGTAAGCATTTGCTCTATTTAGAAGATGTTCATATTCACTTTTCAATAAAAACTGTTCATCAGTCCCTATTAAAGCCAAAGCTACTATTTTTCTTATATAAAGTCTGCTTTCTCTTGGTATGTAACCTTTTTTAGGGTCAAGCAAAACAGACAACTCATCACTACCAGCTTTTTCTATCGCTCTCTCAAGCCTTCCACCGCCACAATTATAAGCGATAGCTGCAAGATACCATTTACCAAATCTATTATGCAAATATGAAAGATACTTCGCTGCAGCTTCTGTTGATTTTATAAGATCTCTTCTCTCATCAACATAATCATCTATCTTAAGTCCATATAGCTTTGCAGTATAAGGCATAAACTGCCACAATCCAGAAGCACTTTTTATAGAATAAGCTTTTGCTTTAAAATTTGATTCCGCCATAGCAAGATATAAAAACTCTTGAGGAACATCATACTTTGCAAGGATATTTTTAACTACAGGTATAAATGTATAAGCATCATTCATAGCACTAAAAAAGTGTTTATTTTTATCTATAGAGCTATTACTGATTCTCATCTCATTCATAATAGAATCATATAAAAACGATGGTTTTATATCAAAAGACTCAAGTAAAAATAACTCTTTATTTGAATTTGTAACATATGTTAGATTTGCGCTTAAAAAAATTGGCAAAAAAA
>JAFGVR010000094.1 GCA_016937915.1 Campylobacterales bacterium
AGTAAAGATTTGTGGATAGTTAGCGATAGGGCAGATGATGATATAACACTAAAGAGTGCCGATTTTTTTGAAAAAAATGATATAGCCATATCAAACCTAACAACCAAAAGGGCTGAAAACCTTTTTTGGCTAGGGAGATATCTCCAAAGAGGCATAGTTAGTGCAAGGATGATTCGCTTAAACATAAAACACAAAATCGGGATAAACAGACTTGAAAATACAGATGCATCCAAGATAGCACAAGATACTTTTGACAAAGCACTCACCCATCTAACTATGACATACCCAGGGTTTTTAGAAAAACAAAGCTGGTCAAAAGAGATAAACTCTATCTTAAAAAACAGCTCAAAAGTAGGTTCGCTACCTTTTACATTCTCTATGCTTAGTGGTGTGAGTATGAATATAAAAAATCAGTTAACTTCTGAAGCTACGAAGATATTTGGTAGATTAGAGAGGGAGTGGCAAGGGTATGTATCTAAAAAAAATGTAACTTTAACTGAACATATTGAGATGTTAGATAAGTACCTTATATACACTATGGCTTATAAAGAGCTTTTAAAAGAGAGTATATTTAAAGAGCAGGGACTTGTTTTTTATGAGATAGGCTCTAGCATAGAGGTTGCAATGCTGCTTATATCTAAGATGCGTTCGATGCTTGTTTTTAGGTATGAAAAAGGGGTTTTAAATGAGGTGTTGAAATTTATGATGGACTCTTATGAAGCGTATAATGTTTATAAGATATATTATAAAAGCAATCTAGACCTTGAGTTTGTGGTTGATTTTTTAGTATTTGAGAAAAATTATCCAAAGTCCCTTTTTAGTATAATCTCAAACTTGGTATCTCTTGTTGAGTCTTTGATAGATGATAAAGAGATAAAAAAAGATTTTGATGGCAGTATGGAGTATATCTCTAAGTTAGAGGATAATTTAAACTCTACAGATGCTAAAAAACTTTTAGTTTATGATGAGGAGATGTTTATGATGAATGAGTTTGATAAGTTTTTAGAAGATGCAACATCTTTACTTATAGAGTTTTCAAATGAGTTTACAAAGAATTTTTTCTCACACTATTATGAGTAGATATGATATATAAGATATTTCACGAGACTGTTTTTAACTATAACTCCCCATCTAGTTTTAGCCACAACATAGCCAAACTAAAGCCCATCTCAAATGGATTTCAACAACTTAAAAAGTATGAGTTAAAGATAAAACCAGACTCTTTTGAGCTTTTTGAGTATGTTGATTATTTTGGTATCCACAATGCAAAAATATTTATAAAAGAATCACATGAAAAGCTTGTAGTGTGTGCTTTTAGTGAGGTGTTTGTTGATGAGGTGGCTATAGCTAAAAAGATAGAGAGTTATGAAGAGGTAGAGATAAATTTTGCAAAACTAAAAGAGCATCTAAAAGGTACAAGCGAGGATGTTTTGTATGCTAAACATTTGCATCTGAGCTTATAAAATTTGTAGATGATGAGATTTTGGCTTATGGTAAAAAATCGTTTGAGAATCAACCAAACCTTTTTAAAGCTGTGAGTGATTTTATGGGTCGCATCTTTGATGATTTTCTTTTTGTGAGTGGCTTTAGTGATATATCTACCCCAATAGAGGTGATATTTAAAGAGAAAAAGGGAGTTTGTCAAGATTTTGCATCGTTTGCTATTGCAACACTTAGAACCCTTGGCATCCCAACACGCTATGCAAGTGGTTACATACAAACATATCCGCCAGAGGGGAAAGAGAAACTGTTTGGTACAGATGCAAGTCATGCTTGGTTTAGTGTCTATTTGGGTGAGTATGGCTGGATAGATTTTGACCCAACAAATAACAAAATCCCAAATGAGGAGTATATCATCTTGGGCTATGGGAGGGATTATAGCGACATAGTCCCACTAAAAGGGGTGATGCAAGGGTGTGGAAGCAGTCAGTTGTCTGTAAGGGTTGATGTGAGGGAAGTCGATGTACAAACCGCCGTATAATATAACTACAAAAATAATAAATCAAATAAGTGAGATATCTGAACTTGTAGCAGATATCAAGTATATAGATAAAAATTTTAATACTTTAAAGCTTCGTAAAAAAAATAGAGTCCGTTCAATCACTGGTACCCTACAAATAGAGGGTAACACTTTTGATGAAGAAAAAGTTACAAGTGTCATAAATGGTAAAAGTGTACTTGGAACTATGAGGGAGATAGAAGAGGTTAAAGGTGCTATAGAAGCTTATGATTATATAGAAAAGTATGATTTTAAAAAAGAGAAAGATCTACTTTTAGCTCATAAGTTTTTAATGAAAAATCTTTTACAAAATGCTGGAAAATATAGACAATCAAATGTTGGAGTTGGTGGCAAAGATGGTGTTACTCATGTAGCTCCACCTCCAAATATGGTTCCAGAACTTATGGGAGATCTTTTTGATTGGCTAAAAAACAGTGATGAGCATCCACTCATAAAATCGTGTGTGTTTCATTATGAGTTTGAGTTTATCCACCCTTTTAGTGATGGAAATGGTAGGATAGGGAGACTTTGGCAGAGTGTGATTTTAAAAAGTTTTAAAGATTTTTTTATATATATGCCTATTGAGAGTATAGTTAGAGAGAATCAGGCAAGATATTATCAAGCTTTAGAAGATGCTGGAAGTTTGGGTGAGAGTACCCCTTTTATAGAGTTTATGTTAGAGATAATTGTCAATTCTTTAAAAGGGTATATCAAAGAAACTAAAAAAAGTGACCAAAAAAGTAGCCTAAAAAGTGACCAAAAAATATTATCTGAGATAGGATTAAATAATCAACTAACCATAAAAGAGCTTTGTTCTATTTTAGATATGAGTGAATCTGGAGTTAAAAAAGTTATCAAAAAACTAAAAGATGAAGGTAAACTCCAAAGAGTTGGAAGTTTAAAAAGTGGACACTGGGAGATAAAAGATGAGATATAACAAAAAGAAAAATCACAATAAACCAAAAAAAGAGTTTTGCTCCTTTAGTCAAAAAGATTTTTTACCAACAACAAAAGCTGAGATGGAAGCTAAAGGGTGGGATGTTTGTGATGTTATCCTTGTGAGTGGTGACTCTTATATAGATAGTCCATTTATTGGTGTGGCTGTTGTTGGTAGGATGCTTGAACGATTAGGGTACCGTGTTGGCATCATCGCTCAACCTGATGTGAAAAGTGATAAAGATATAAAAAGACTTGGTGAGCCAAAACTTTACTGGGGGGTTAGTGGCGGTAGTGTAGATAGCATGGTTAGCAACTACACCGCTAGTAAAAAGTTTAGAAACTCTGATGATTACACACCTGGGGGAGTGAATAACAAAAGACCAGATAGGGCGGTAAATGTTTACTGCAATCTTATAAGACAACATTTTAAAGATACCGCTCCATTGGTGCTTGGTGGCATCGAAGCATCTCTTAGACGAGTAACCCATTATGACTATTGGCAAAACAAACTTAGAAAACCTATCCTTTTTGATGCTAAAGCGGATGTTGTTGTTTATGGGATGGGTGAGAAAGCTATAGAGGAGCTTACTCTTGCATTAAAAGAGGGGAGAGATTATCAAGATATCCGTGGCATCTGCTACATCTCTAAAGAGGCAAAAGAGGAGTATATACAGCTCCCAAGTCATCAGGAATGTTTGGATAACAAAGAGAGATACATTGACCTTTTTGATGCATTTTATAACAACAATGACCCCATAAGTGCATCTGGACTTTGTCAAAAGATAGACACTCGCTACCTTATACAAAACCCGCCAAACGATTATCTAAACGAAGCTGAGATGGATGCAAACGCAAACTTGCCATATACCAGAGAGTTGCATCCATACTACGCAAAAGATGGAAAAGTAAAATGTTTAGATACCATCAAGTTCTCTATCATGACCCATCACGGATGCTGGGGTGAGTGTAACTTTTGTGCCATAGGGGTGCATCAAGGCAGAACTATTCGAACTAGAAGTGAAGATAACATAGTAAAAGAGGCGGTTGATTTTAACAGCTATAAAGACTACAAAGGGATCATCAGCGATGTTGGTGGACCTACTGCAAATATGTATGGTTATGAGTGTGATAAAAAGCTCAAAAAAGGGACATGTGAGCATCAAAGATGTGTAGATGCTTCGAGGCTTTGTAAAGTTATGAAAGTGGATCATAGTAGAAACATAGAACTACTAAAAAAGGTAAGAGCAACTGAGGGTGTTAGAAAAGCATTTGTGGCATCTGGAGTTAGGTATGATCTTATAAATGCAGATAAACAACATGGCTATTCATACCTAAAAGAGCTTGTAAAGCATCATATCTCTGGGCAGATGAAAGTAGCCCCTGAACACACCTCCCAAAAAGTTTTGGAGCTTATGGGAAAACCAGGTAAAGATGAGCTAATAAAGTTTAAAAAACTCTATGACAAGCTAAACAAAGAGGAGGGGAAAAACCAATTTTTGACATACTACCTCATAGCTGCACATCCTGGGTGTAATGAGAATGATATGAAAGATTTAAAAAATTTCACAACAAATGAGTTGCAGATGAACCCTGAACAAGCTCAGATATTTACCCCAACTCCTGGTACATACTCAGCTGTGATGTACTACACTGAACTAGACCCAAAAACTCGTAAAAAGATATTTGTAGAGAAAGATATGGGTAAAAAAGAGAAACAGAAAAATATAGTTATCAAAAAAAGGTAGAAGTTAAATGGTTTTTTGTCGATATGTGTATATCGTGGAATCTTTATTGCTAGATATGAATAATAATGTTGGAGGTGTGTCATGAGAGTAACTACTAGTATGTACTATAACAATCTATTTGGTCAACAAAACAATAGTTTAGAAAATAAACTTTTTGATGTAAATAGACAGATATCTTCTGGTATCAAGATTAAGTATGCACAAGAGGATGTCAGAGCATTTACAGAGACGATGAGGCTTGATAACGAGATAGTTACATTAAATCAGATAAAAACAAGTACAGAGAGTGGATTAAAAGTATCTAGTCAATCAGACACTGTTTTAAACGATTTTTCAACCTCTTTGGCACATATGAACACTTTATTTGTAAATGCTGCAAATGGTTCTCATAATAATGATTCATTAGATGCTATAGCTAAAGAGTTGAGGGGACTAGAAGATCATTTTAAACATCTAGCAAACACCTCTATAAATGGTCAGTATATCTTTGCAGGTTCAGCTATAAATACTAAGCCCATAGCAGATGATGGAACATATAAGGGTAATGATTTTGCTTTGAATTCACTACTTGGTTCAAATGTGAAACAACAGTATAACATCAGCGGTGCTGAGCTTTTTTTAGGTGAGGAATCTGGAGTTAGACGAGAAGTAACTACAAATGTAGTACAAAAAAATCTCTCACAGATGTATCCTGATTTTACAGATTTAGATGTTGATGGTTTAGATAGAAATCTAACTTCAGAAGATACCATAAGAGATATGATGGGGGACCTTGATAACGAAGTTGATGATGGAGTTTTAAAGCACCATTTTTATGTTAGAGGGGTGAAAAGTGATGGAACTTCATTTAACGAACATATAAAAATGAGTGATGATCAAAGTATAGATAGCTTGTTAAATGAGATAGGAAAAGCATTTGGAAATACTACAGATGCAGATATAGTAAATGTATCTATGAACTCACAAGGGCAGATAGTTGTAGAGG
>JAFGVR010000095.1 GCA_016937915.1 Campylobacterales bacterium
AATAACTATAATTATAGATAATAAGATGGAGGGTTAATGTTTTTTGGAAATAGGGAACTAGAAAAAAAGATTCAAGAACAAGAGAATTTAATCACACAATTAAAAAATGAAAATGAAGATCTTTTAAATCAAATAGATAATCTAAAAAGTGAACAAAAACGCTCACAAGATATAGAGGCTATGAATAAACTAGTTCATGCTCTAACAACAGGACTGAGTTCTTCTTGTGATCAAGATCTATCTATGATAAGGGGTGATTTAGAGCATAACTTAGAACTACTTCAAGAAATAGATGAGAGTGACCATAAAAATCAAGAGTTTGCAAACAGAGTAAATACTGAATTAAATGATCTAAATGAACTAACTAACTCTTTAATGGAACATATATCACAAACTTATGAACAGGTAAATACTCTAAACTCAAATGTTGATAGCATCTCTGATGTTATCAACCTTATAAAAGATATATCTGACCAAACAAATCTTTTAGCCCTAAATGCAGCTATAGAGGCAGCAAGAGCTGGGGAACATGGTCGTGGATTTGCTGTAGTTGCAGATGAAGTTCGTAAACTTGCTGAGAGAACCCAAAAAGCTACAAGTGAAGTTGAAATCTCTGTGATGGGGTTAAAACAAAATGCTCAAGAGGTTCATGGACACTCACAATCTATGGAGGAGTTATCTCAAGTATCTTCTAGTAAGATGGAAGCTTTTGCTCATGAGATGTCTGGACTCTCACAAAGTGCGTATGTGATGGAACAGCAAACTACAGATATTACAAACTCTATTTTTATCATATTATCAAAACTAGATCACCTAATTTTTAAATCAAACGGATATAAGACTGTATTTACAAATCAAGTAAATAACAATTTTGCATCTGAGAGTGAATGTAGGCTTGGTAAATGGTACTTAAGTGGTAAAGGAAAAGAGAATTTTTCAAAATGTCCAAGTTTTTCAAAAATGGCAAACCCACATAAAGATGTGCATGATAATATAAAAAAAGCGGTAGCTTGTGTTAAAGCTGGAACATGTTCACAAGAGTCTAAAAATATAATGACATACTTCAAAGATGCTGAAAAAGCTTCAACTGAAGTTGTAAATGTTCTATCGGCACTTCTAATAGAAGAGGCTGAACTTAGACGCTCCAAACATAAAAAATAAACTCAACTCTATAATTAAGAGTTGAGGATTTTAATCAATTTCTAAATTTTTTTATTCTTTGAATCTATCTTGATATATATATGAAGTATTTCTATAGCAGCAGGGGTGATGCCACTTATTTGCATCGCAGCTTGTAGAGTTGGTGGGTTAAATTTTTCTAGTTTTTCAACTATCTCTTTTGAAAGACCACTCACTTTTTTAAAGTCAAAATTCTCAGGGATAGCGATTTTAAGATACTTTTTCATCTTCTCTATCTCTTCGCTTTGTTTATCTATATAACGAGCGTATTTACCCTCTACAAGTATCTCATCTTTTATATACTCATCATATTTTGATAACTCTGGAACGATGCGTAGCATCTTCTCAACATCAAAACTTTTTCTAGCTACAAGTTGCTGAGCTGTTGAGATATCTTTTATAGGAGCTTCACCAATGCTCTCTAGCAGTGCATTAAACTCTTTGTTAGGTGTAAAACGGGTCTCTTCTAAAAGTTTTGCACCCTCTTTTATCTGAGTATCTTTTAGTTTTACCCTCTCATAAGTCTCATCATCTATAAGCCCAAGCTCATGCCCATAGTGACTAAGGCGAGTATCTGCACTCTCCTCTCTTAAAAGCAGTCTATACTCAGCACGACTTGTAAACATCCTGTAAGGCTCTTTTGTCCCCTTAGTTACCAAATCATCTATAAGTACCCCTATGTAAGCTTCATCACGGCGAAGAACTAAAGGCTCTTTGTTTTGAAGACTAAGAGATGCGTTAATCCCCGCCATAAGCCCTTGAGCAGCAGCCTCTTCATAACCAGTAGTTCCATTTATCTGACCAGCCAAGTAAAGCCCACTCACTTTTTTAGTCTCAAGTGAGTGTTTAAGCTCTCTAGGATCTACAAAGTCGTACTCTATAGCGTAACCATAACGAACAACTTTTGCATTTTCCATCCCCTTAACTGAGCGGATCATATCTCTTTGAACTTCAGGTGGAAGTGATGTACTCATCCCATTTATGTAGCACTCAGTGTTATCCATAGTTTGTGGCTCTATGAAAATGTGGTGTCTGTCTTTATCACAAAAGCGGTTTATCTTATCTTCGATGCTAGGGCAATATCTAGGTCCTAAACCCTCTATCTGACCTGTAAAAAGTGGAGCTTGGTAGAAGTTTGATTCTATGATGCTATGAGTTGTTTCATTTGTATATGCGATGTAACAAGGGAGTTGTTTTTTTTCAGCTCTAAATTTTTCTCTGTTGGTACGAAAACTAAAAGGGTTTGGAAGCTCATCTCCCCCTTGCTCCTCCATCACTGAAAAATCTATACTTGATGTATCTATCCTAGCACAAGTTCCTGTCTTTAGTCTTCCGATGCTAAGTCCACACTCTTTTAACGAATCACTAAGATGCTCACTGCTTTGCTCACCAAAGCGACCACCCACTTGTTTGATGCTACCTATGTGGATAAGCCCTTTTAAAAATGTTCCAGAAGTTATGATAACTTTTTTTGCACCATATTCATTTAAGAGGTTTGTTTTTACACCGACAACTTTTCCATCTTCTACTTTTATAGACTCAACCACCTCTTGAACTAGATCAAGATTTGGAGTGTTTAAAATTGTGTTTCTAGCTATCACACGATACTTGTCCATGTCTATCTGAGCACGACTTCCACGAACTGCTGGACCTTTTGTGTGGTTTAATATTCTAAACTGTATCCCAGCCTCATCAGTTATAAGCCCCATCTCACCACCAAGTGCATCAAGCTCACGAACCAAATGCCCCTTTGCAAGTCCACCAATAGCAGGGTTACACGATGTAGCACCAACATTTTCTGCAAGCATAGAGATCAAAAGTGTAGCGTTTCCCATCCTAGCAGATGCAAGGGCTGCCTCAACTCCAGCATGACCCCCACCCACTACTATTACATCATAATTCATATATCTGTCCACTGTTAAATTAATCGAATTTTAGCATATTTTAGGTACAATTTTTGCGTTACAATTGGTGTTGACTTCTTTCGGTGACGGGTGTATAAAAAGGGAATGGAGTTCAGAGGGTATCTCCAAGAAGGAGGATACACCAATGAAACTAATCATTGTAGTAATGGTTTTAATCGTTTTCGCCGAACGGTTATACTA
This sequence comes from Campylobacterales bacterium, assembly GCA_016937915.1. Lineage (GTDB taxonomy): Bacteria > Campylobacterota > Campylobacteria > Campylobacterales > Sulfurimonadaceae > Sulfurimonas. The sequence continues at coordinate 3,285 of JAFGVR010000095.1, forward strand.
AAAATATAACTACAGAGAGCTACAAACTCTCTGTTACCATTGCTACAATTGTAACATAAATTTTTTAAAAAATATTATTAAGCAATATGTTATTAAGGTTATTATTATGTCAACAAAAGATTTATTTAAAGATTATGTACCAGAAGTTATAGAGTATGACCCTGCTGTTGATGGTGGGCAAGAGTTTAAAGTTAGAGAAGATAGACTAAATGAAAAAGAGGATCTTTTAGAGAAGATGCGTCAAGCAAAGTCAGATGCTAAAGGTAACCAAACCACTTTTAGACTAAACATCAGAACTGAAAACGAAAAGAAATAAGGTAGATTTTGTTTACAGGACTTATAAGAGAGATAGCTAGTGTAAAATCTTTAGCTGGCTCAAAACTAACCATAAAAGCAAAACACAAAGCAAAACTAGGTGACTCCATAGCTATAAACGGAGCATGTTTGACCGTCATAGATGTTTTAAATGATGGATTTACAGTTGAGCTATCCCCTGAGAGTCAAAAGCATCTAGCTATGGAAAACTATAAAGATGAAGTTCACATAGAACCAGCTATGATGATGGGTGATAGGTTTGAGGGGCATGTTGTCCAAGGGCATGTCGATGCTATAGGGGTAGTAGAAGATATAAAAAACAATGGAAACTCTTACGATGTTTTTATAACCATAGATAAAAAATTTATCCCTTACATAGTCCCTAAAGGCTCTATCACCATAGATGGTGTGAGTTTGACTGTAAATGATGTTATGAGTGATAAATTTAGACTAACTATCATCCCACACACTATGAAAGAGACTTTGTTTAAAAACTATAAAAAAGGCTCTAGAGTAAATGTTGAGACCGATATGTTTGCCAGATATGTGCATCATATGTTAAAAAAAGATAAAGAAACATTAGACTGGGAAACTGTAGATAAAATAATCTCTCTTTATTAAAATTATTGCAATGATTCTAATGTACCCTTAGTACAATATGAAATACATTTTGTTTTAGCTATTATTTTTAACATTTTTTTATAGGGTTTCGTTTTGCAAAAAATCTTTCTTTTTCCATTTTATAGTACACTTTTTGCGGATGCTAATGTAAAAAGTTCAAATAGTGACTTTTTACATAACTTATTATTATTTTTTATATTTGTTACAGTTATTGGTATATGGCTATATTATGATTCAAAAAAAATAAATAAAATCATAAAAAAGAAAAATGAAGAGTTACAAACTACAAAAGATGATTTACTTGAAACAAACTTAGAACTTCAAAGAGCTAAAGAAGAGCTGCTTAAAAAAAACAAGGAGCTTATCATCTCAAAAGAGATACTCCAAGAGACAAATGAAGAGCTCCAAATAGCACAAAAAACTTTTAAAAATCTCCTTTACGGTACTAGTGAACCTATCCTTTTACTACATAATGAAAAGTTTGTATCTTGCAACAATGCTGCTATGGAACTTTTAGAGTACAAAAAAAAGTGGGAAATTTTAAACCGTTCACCTATTGATATATCACCAAAACATCAACCAGATGGGCAACTCTCAGAGATAAAAGCTAAAGAGATGATTCAAAAATGTGTAGATGATGGAAAGAACAGGTTTGAGTGGGTTCATATCAAAAGTAGTGGTGAAGAGATTTGGTGTGATATAAACTTAACTAAAATCAATATAGATTATAGAGATATGATTCATGTAACTTGGAGAGATATAACTTTAGAGAAAAAACTTCAAGCAGAACTTGAGAAACTCGCAGTTACAGATAGACTAACAAAAGTTTATAACCGTCATAAACTTGATGAAGTATTAGAGGCAAGTAAAGAGCTCGCAGATAGGTACACAACACCTTTTGGGGTAATTATACTTGATATAGATCACTTTAAAAAGGTAAATGATACTTATGGGCATCAAGGTGGTGATATAGCACTCGTTGAGTTTGCTTCTATCATAACTAAATACAGCAGAAAAACTGATATAGTTGGAAGATATGGTGGGGAGGAATTTTTGATAGTAGTCCCACACGCTGATGATGCTTCTATTGTTTCATTTGCAGAAAAATTACAAGAACATATAAGAAAATACAATTTTAATATAGTTGGAAAGCTAACGGCTAGTATGGGGATTAGTTTATATCAAGAGTATGACTCCATAGATACTTTATTACATAGAGCTGATGAAGCATTGTATGAATCAAAGAAAAATGGAAGGGATTGCATCCACTTTAAATAATCGTTTTACCTTAGTGCTGATATAATTGCATCAAATATAAAAGATAAAGGTATCACATGGATTATAACAAAATTAGAAAATTTTGTAGAGTGTTTAGAATAATCATAGGACTTGCTTTGATAGCTGCTGGTGTTATCAACTACGGAGCTTTTGATGGAGCTGGTTGGTTTTTCTTAGGGTTTATCCCTCTGATTGCTGGTATAGTTAATTTTTGTCCACTTTGTATAATCACTAAAAAATGTGACTTACCTCAAAAATAGGAAGAATGATGAGCCAAATTAGTTATAAAGATGCAGGTGTTGATATAGACGCTGGAAATAGTTTTGTAGAAAACATAAAACCGCTTGTAAAAGCTACACAGATTCCAGGTGTGATAGGTGGTATAGGTTCATTTGCAGGTGCGTTTGAGCTTCCAAAAGGTTTTAGTGAACCAGTTATGCTTGCAGCTACTGATGGTGTTGGAACAAAACTAAAACTAGCAATTGATAGTGGCATCCACAACACTGTTGGGATAGATCTAGTAGCTATGTGTGTAAATGACCTTTTATGTAACTTCGGTACGCCATCGTTTTTCTTAGATTACTACGCTACAGGAAAACTTGATGTTAACATAGCTACAAATGTAGTAGCAGGGATTGCAGAGGGTTGTAAACAAGCTGAGTGTGCACTTATAGGTGGTGAGACTGCTGAGATGCCAGGGATGTACAGTGAAGATGATTATGACTTAGCTGGTTTTGCAGTTGGTGTAGCTGAAAAATCTGAAATGGACAGAGTAAGTATGGTAAAAGCTGGTCAAAAGCTTATAGCACTTCCAAGTTCAGGTCTTCACTCAAACGGTTTCTCACTTGCAAGAAAAGTTTTATTTGAAAAAATGAACCTTGATTTTAACGAAGATTTTAATGGCAAACCTCTTATAGAGACACTTTTAGAACCAACTAAAATCTATGTTAAAACATTTAAAAAACTAAAAAATGAGATAGTAGCACTTGCACACATCACAGGTGGCGGCATCGTTGAGAACTTACCAAGAGTACTTCCTGAAAATATGATGGCTGAAGTTAAAAAAGACTCAATCAAAACTCTACCTATATTTGAGCTAATCTCTGAGCATGTTGATAGAGATGAGATGTTTAGAGCATTTAACATGGGTGTTGGTATGGTACTTGTTGTTAATGAAGAAAATGTTGAAAAAGTGTTAGCTGAAGCTGAGGGTTCATACCTAATAGGTGAGATAAAAGAGGGTGAGAGAAAAGTAGAGATGATATAGTCATATCGTGAAAAAAAAGATAGACTATACACAGCTTGCTGGGACACTTTTCATCCCAGCTACCCACAAAGATCTAGATGCTGTTATTTTAGGTATGAAATACCCAAACCTAAAAAGTGTCTTGATTGACTTAGAAGATTCTGTAGATGATGTTGAGTTATCTATGAAGAATCTTCAACAACTCCTAAACTACCTTGAGAAAAAAATCCCACTTGTTTTTATCCGACCACGAGATGCAACCTCACTAAAAAATATTTTAGATTTAAAACATATCCAAAGAGTAGATGGTTTTATCCTCCCAAAATTTACACTCTCAAACGCAGATGCATACCTCACACTTTTAAAAGATAAAGATTTTTCATTTATGCCTAGCATCGAGGGGAGTGAACTTTTTGATCCCTCTAAACTTATAGAGTTAAAAGATATTTTACTTCCATACAAAGAGAAGATTATCCTTATCCGCTATGGTTTGGAAGATATGTTAAGACAGCTTGGGATGAGACGCAGATGCGATGAGTCTATATTTGACTTTGCATCAACATCTGTAGTGCTTGGTAATCTCATAGCTACCTTTAAAGGTGCTGGATTTGCCATAAGTGGGGGAGTTTATCCATATTTTAGAGATGATGCTGGATTTATAAAAGATGTTAAAAAAGAGATGAGAGAGGGGCTTTTCTCAAAAACCATCATCCATCCAAACCAGATAACTGTTTTAAATGAGCTTTATAAAGTGAGTGAGAGAGAGTTTGATGAAGCTTTAGCGATATGTTTTGCATCAGATGCTGTTTTTGGAGTTGATGGGAAGATGGTTGAGAAAACAACCATGACTCCACACTCTCTAGAGGTTATAAAGAGAGCTTTGGTTTATGGGTTAAGGTAAAGTTTTATTTGTTAAAATAATAATACTTTTTAAAAAGAGAACTTATGGAACAAAAACAAAACATACTCGTCGTAGATGATGAAAAATCAAATATAGATATCATAATCAATCTGTTTAATAAGATAAACGGGGGTGAGTTGTATAACATAATCCCTGTTTTATCTGGTGAAAAAGCTTTAAAAGCTGTAGAGAAAAAACAGATAGATTTGATTTTACTTGATATTATGATGCCAGATATGGATGGTTATGAGGTTTGCAAAATTTTAAAATCAAAAGAATCAACAAAAAATATCCCTGTACTTTTCATAACATCTAGCACCGATGATGATTCTATAATTGAAGCGTACTCCATCGGTGCTGCTGATTATGTAACAAAACCTTTTAAAGCAGTTGAACTTCTATCGAGAGTTAAAATCAATCTGCAACTACAACAAAACTTCAAACAACTCGAATATTATGCTTACTATGACACTATGACAAATGTTTATAACAGAAGAAAATTTTTTAAACTAGCTACTAAAAAATTTGATACTAAAAAAGAGAACCTTTATGGTGTGATGATAGATATAGATAAATTTAAAAATATAAACGACACCTATGGACATGCTGTTGGTGACAAGGTTATAAAATCTGTTGCAACCCACATAAAAGACTCTTTAGATGATGAGATGATTTTAGGAAGAATCGGTGGAGAGGAGTTCGCCATAATCCTAAATGCAGATAGTGATGAGATGATTTATAACTTTATAGAATCTATAAGAAAAAAGATAGAACATATTGAGATTTTTATAAATCAAACAGATGTTGTGAGATGCACAATAAGTGATGGGATAGCAAAGTATCACGATGGTATGCCAACAGTTGATCATCTACTTCAAAGTGCTGATGAAGCACTTTATGAAGCAAAAGAGAGTGGTAGAAATAGAACAATTTTTAGAATAAACAAAGGAGACATTAGATGTTAAAAGATATAAAACCAGTTTTTGAGTGGGCAAAACAAAATGGAGATGCCAATATATATGACAGAATCATAATGAAAGTGATGCCAGAGCTTTTAAAAAATGATTTGAGATTGACTAGTCATGATATAGATGAGAGGGAAAAGATCGAGGTTATAGATGAGATTTATGAGCTTATCTTGGAAAAATCTCAAGAGTTAGTGGGGGAGAGATATGTTTAATATACACGATTATAAATTTGATGAAAAACATAACTACCTAGAGATAGGTGGTGAGGCTATGGTATTTCATTGTCACCACTACATAACAAACCTTCAAAGAACAATATTAGATGCTGATTATATAGACAGTGCTAGATTTTTGATAGGTAGTGCTGCTGATGCATTGTATCATCAGTTAAGTAACTTATGTGATGGGCTTGATATAAAAGAGTCTAAAGAGATGGCTCAAGATATATATAAATGTTTTGGATATGGGCTTATCAATCTTGATTGTATGGATGAGAATGGGTGTGAACTTAAAACCACAAAATCTTTTTTCTCAAAAACTTGGGAGATGAAGTTTGGTCAAAGTAAAAAACCTGTTGATTATTATACTAGTGGTTTTTTAGCTGCTGCTTACGCGGTTATATACAAAAAAGAGTTAAAAGATATAGAGGCTTATCAAAGTAGTTGTATGGCTTGTGGAGATGAGTGCAATACCCACATAGTAAAACTTGGCGAGAGAAACTTCGATATATACCCACCAAAAAAACCTACAGAGTTTAAAAAGGCTCCGAAACTAAAGATTGACTGGGAGTATGAAGAGATTGTTACAAACGCTTTTTTAGGAGCTCATGCTACACTTGTTGGAAATGAGATAGGGTTGATACCAGCATTTGGAGTATATATAGTTAGAAATCAAAGTGATTATGTAAACAGACTTCAGTTTGAGTTTGTACACAAAATGACTGAAGTTGCAGGTGAATATGGAGTTACCCTTGCAGGTGAACTTCTTATGGAAGCGGGTCATGCTTGTGGTTTCTTTACATACGGAGGCATCATGACATCACCTGAGTGGGAGGGTGCTGTAAAACCATACCTTAAAACAAAAGAGGATTGGATAAAAGCTCTTGCATCTTTAGTAAACACTATGGGTTGGGGTTATTATACAGCAAGTGAACTAAGTGAGAAAAAAGCGGTGTTTAGAAACTATAATGACTTTGAAGATCTAAGCTATATGAGGATGTATGGCAAATCTGAGTACCCAGTAAGTTGGGCAAATAGTGGCGGTTTTACAGGTCTTATGCAACTTGTTTACAATACAGACTTAGTAAATGGTCAAAAGATAGAAACTGAAGAGGGCTTTAGGGAGATGAGAAGATCTAAAGTGGGATATAAAACTAAGATGACAAAATCGATTGCATGTGGCGATGATTATCTAGAAGTGGAGATTTGGCTGTAACTATGGATAAAATATACGCAAATGATAAAATCTCATCGATATATCACAGACTCTATGAGATAGGTAAAAGTATAAATGAGACGGTTGATATAGATGAGCTTTACGAAACTGCGTGTGATTTTGCTACAAATGAGTTAAATTTTCAAAAAGCTTTGATATTTGAGCATGATGATTCAAATGGATGGTTCAAAGTTGTCAAATCTGCAGGATATGATAACCCGATAGAGCAAAGGATAATAGGAATTATAAATCTTCTTTTATCTGGTGAAGTTATAGAGTATCTAAGGGTGAGGGGTGAGCCTATCATCCACACAGAATATAAACCAAAAGAGCGTGTCCAATCTTTAGTCAAGTCACTTTTTTTAAGTGAAGCCTATTTTGAACTTTTTGGTGGTGATAAAGAGATTCCTTATGGTCTCATAATTATGGGTAATGGTTTAAAAGATATAGAGGGGTATTCAAGATTATTAGAGGATAGCCTACTTATGATGGCTCTTGGAAATTTTACAGTTCAACTCTCAAATACAATCAACAATATAGTATTTTACAAAGCTTGGAAAAATGAGAAAGAGAAGCTTGAAGAAAATATCTTAAAAAGAACCAAAGAGATAGAGGAACAAAAAAGTCAATTTGAGGCTATATATAAAATCTCAAAAGATGGTATAGCTGTACTTGACCTTGAAACAACTGCATTTTTAGATGTAAATCCAGCTTACTGTGAGATGACTGGTTTTACTAAAGAGGAGTTACTTCGTACAAGTTGTTTAAAACTAAGCATCCCTGAAGATAGAGAAAAAAGTCAAAAAGCTCTAAAAGAGGTAAAAGAGAAAGGTTTTATAACAAACTTTTTAAAAACTTGCATCATTAAAGATGGTAAACATATCATAGTAAATATGTCTATAAGTTTGATGGATGATAAAACAAAACTGCTTGCGAGTTCAAAAGATATAACAAAACAAAAAGAGCAAGAGCAAGAGCTGATTATCGCTAAACAAAAAGCTGAGGATGCTACAAAAGCAAAATCTAACTTTTTGGCAAATATGAGTCATGAGATAAGGACACCAATGAATGGCATCATAGGGATGTCGCATCTTGCTTTGCAAACAGAGTTAAATGAGAAACAAAGACACTACCTGCAAAAGATAGATAATAGTGCAAAATCGCTCCTTGGCATCATCAATGATATACTCGATTTTTCAAAGATAGAAGCTGGAAAACTGAGTTTAGATAAAGTTGATTTTGATCTTTATAGAGTTGTAGAGCAAGTTGTAAATCATATAGAGTTTAAAGCTTATGAGAAAAATATAGAAATTTTAGTGGGTTATGACAAAGCAATCTCTAAAAACTACTATGGCGATAGCCTAAGAGTAACTCAAATACTAACAAATCTTATGAGTAATGCTTTAAAATTTACAGAGTCTGGTCAGATAGCTTTATATGTAACAAAACCTACAAAAGATAGAGTTAGATTTGAGGTGATAGATACGGGTATAGGGCTATCGCAAGAGCAGCAAGATAAACTTTTTAAATCATTTTCACAAGCTGATGGGAGTACTACTAGAAAGTATGGTGGTACTGGTTTAGGGCTATCTATATCTAAACAGTTATGTGAGCTTATGAATGGTGAGATATGGGTTGAGAGTGAACTTGGCGTTGGAAGCAATTTTATCTTTGAGATAGAACTCATAGAGGATGAACACAATAAGATGGGAGTGTTCAAACAGTTTAAAAACAAAAAAATACTCATAGTTGATGATAATGAAACTTGGCATGAGATACTAAAAAATTCACTCGAGCTTTTTGGCTTGGATGTTACATCTGCTTATAGTGGGTATGAAGTGTTAGAGCTTTTAAAAGAGTGTAAAAATAGTTATGATCTAGTTTTAATGGATTGGCAGATGCCAGAGTTAGATGGGATTCAAACTGTTAAAAAGATAAAAGATGAATGTGTATTGTGTGATATAAAAGGTTTTTGTAAAACTGCACTTCCACCAACTATAATCATGGTTAGTAGCCATAGACAGGAGTCTATAGTTGAAGAGGCAAAAGAGCTTGGTGTCGATATATTTTTACAAAAACCTATCAATCCATCTTTGCTAAATGATATACTCAGCAGCGTATTTTTAAATGAAGTGATAGATAGTTATACACAAACAGCTACTAAAGATTCTCTTAAAAAAGAGCTAACAACGCTTAGTGGTTCTAAGATACTTTTAGTTGAAGATAATGAAACAAATCAAGAGATTATAGTTGGGCTTTTAGAGAGTAGCGGTATAGAGATAGATATAGCAAACAATGGAAAAAAAGCTGTTGAGATGTATAGTAGTGGTGATTATGAACTTATACTTATGGATCTTCAGATGCCAATCATGGATGGTTATGAAGCTACTAAAAAGATAAGAGAGATTAATAAAGATATACCGATAATAGCACTAACTGCAAATGCTATGAAAGAGGATATAGAAAAAACAAAAGCAGTTGGGATGAATCAGCATCTAAACAAACCTATAGAGGTTGAGAAACTTTATAAAACTCTGCTTGATTATATATCTAAAAAATGTGAAGTATCTACAGATGAAACTACAAATCAAACTATTTCTGAGATGCCAGTTTTTAAAAATATAGACACTAAAATAGGACTGAGTCATCTTGTTGGAAATGTAAAACTATATAACTCTATCTTAAATAAGTTTTTAAATGACTACAAAGAGCTAGATTTAGAGAGTTTGTCTAGTGATGAGTATAAAAGGGTAGTACACACCATAAAAGGGCTTAGTGCAAATATTGGTGCGATGGAGCTACATAAAGTAGTAAAAGAGTTAGAATCAACAGCAGATAAAACTTTATTTTCTAAATTTTATGAAAATTTAAAACCTGTTATAGATGAGTTAAAAGATTATTTTAACTCTTTAGAAAAAGATGCCACAAACACACAAGATGATGCAAAAGAGGAGATAACTCAAGAGATTAGGAGTGAGTTATTGTCCAAAATAAAAGAAGCTGCAGATATGATGGAGTTAAAAGATTGTGAAAATATACTCCAAGAGATAAAAAAATATAGGTTAAATGAAGATGATGCTAACCTTATAACAAATATAGAGGCATCACTTAATGAGTATGATTTTGATGAAGTTGTAGAGATGCTGGAGGGTAAAGAGTGAAATATATTATCGATATGGTAGAGGATCTGCGTCAAAATATCCACAACGCATCTGATTATACACTACTTGCTATGCTACTAAAAGAGGATGCATCTGGTGAGCTAAAGTATGCTGGTGAAAAAGTGGTAAACTCTTTTTATATTGACCATGATTCAAAGCAGTTTATTTTTGGATTTTTAGATGAAGATGCAACTACTAAAGAGTTGGTAGAGAGTTTAAACGCTTTAGATATAAATAGCATGATGTACGAAGTTGTCCTTAAAATCTCAGACAATTACCCTTTGATGCCAGTGGTTGGATTTGGAGAAGATCATACACAAAAGCAGTATAGCTTATTTGTAACATTATAAAAGAGCTTTATACAGAGAACTTAAAAGCTCTTAAGTTTATAGAGTTATGTTATAATCATTTATCTAAAGGTGGGGTTTTTTAATGCTCTTTTTAAATAAAAAAATGTTTGGTGTGTTTGTTAGTACTACGCTAATTTATACTACTTGTATGGCTCAAGATATAGAGGTTAAAGATGGTTGGCAACTTTATGGTGCCACAGAAGATATAGAGATAACTAAATTTGATAAAGAGTGTATAGATATTATTTGGAAGTATGATGGATTAAGCAAACAATGGAGTGCTTATTCACCAAAACTAGATATTGCATCACTGCTTGGTTCAAACTCTGTTATGAATAAACTAGATATAGCAAACGGCTTTTGGGTACTTGGAAATGGTAACTGTAATATAACAGATCCTATAATCCACAATGGTGTGGAATATGGAAGTGTAACATCTCCATATACAAGTAGAGTTTGGCTAGATAGAAATTTAGGAGCTTCACAAGTTTGCACCGCTTTTGATGATGATGCTTGTTTTGGTGATTATTATCAATGGGGTAGAGATGCTGATGGGCATGAAAAAGTTGGTAGCCTAACAACCCCTATTCAAGCAACAAATGTTATCAATGTTGGTCATGGAGATTTCATAACATCATCAGATGTTGAAGATATACCTAATGAAGATGGCGAAGAGATAACTTACAACTATAACAACGATTGGGCTAGTGATTCAGATGAAAATGGCACTTTAAGGGTAGCTCAGTGGTCAAAAACTGATGGTAGCTCAATATGTCCTGTTGGCTTTAGAGTTCCAACTGCTAGTGAGATAGAAGCAGAGATTTTCAACAATGATAAAAATATATCAAACGCTACTTTAGCGTATGAGAGCTTCTTAAAATTACCAAGTGCAGGATTTCGTTTTTTTGGAAATGGCAATCTCTCTTATGATGGTGATAGAGGATTTTTATGGTCAAATAGTGGTAGTAGTACATATAGTTCATATCTTTACTTTAATAGCAGCACTGCTTTTATGAGAAATAATGATGAGTATAGAGCAGATGGTAAATCTGTTCGTTGTATCAAAAATTAAAATATGGCTATATGAAATATTTTTGTTATATAAATTTATCTTTTAATAAAATATCTTTGATTGTATATTAGGAGATAGATTATGTATAAAATTTCACAACGCAGATATTTAGGAAATAAAAACTCAATACTCCCATTTATAGATGAGATTATACAAAATGAGATAGGTGAGTTTTACTCCCTATGCGATATATTCTCTGGGACAGGTGTAGTTGGGGAGTATTTTAATACAAGTGATAGAAAAATCATCTCAAATGACCTACTTTATCACAACTACATCTCCCTTAGTGCATACCTCAATCCTGAACCATTTGACGAACAAAAACTTACAAAAATTATAGATAATTTTAACTCCTTAGAGATTAATGAGGATAACTATTTTTCTATAAATTTTGGAGATAGATACTACTCAAAAAATACAGCAAAAAAGATAGGATATATAAGAGAGGAGATAAAAGAGCTTTTCGTAAATGGTTTGATAAACCGTAAAGAGAAAGATATACTCATCACATCTCTCATATACAGTATGGACAAAATTGCAAATACCGTTGGGCATTATGATGCATACATAAAAAAAGATATAAGAAAAAATGAACTTACAATGGGGATGTTAAATATAGATCTTCAAAGAAATCAACATAATAAAGTTTATAATAAAGATGCAAACTTATTAGTACGAGATATAGAGTGTGACATCTTATACCTAGATCCACCCTACAACTCTAGACAATACTGCGATGCTTACCATCTACTTGAAAATGTTGCACTTTGGCAAAAACCAGAAGTTTTTGGTGTAGCAAAAAAGTTTGATAGGACAAAACTAAAAAGTGATTATTCAAAATCAGATGCAGCAAAAAGTTTTGATGATCTTATACAAAATGCAAAATGCAAATATATCCTTTTCTCCTACAACAACATGGGAAACAAAGGAAACTCAAGAAGTAACGCAAAGATAAGTGATGAAGATATAATGAAAACCCTTCAAAAACGGGGTAAAGTTAAAGTTTTTGAAAAAGAGTATAAAGAGTTTAACGCAGGAAACACAAAAGTTGGAGATAACAAAGAGAGGGTATTTTTTGTTAAGGTATCTAAATTTTTGTATTAAGATATAATTAGAATTAAAAAGGTGAATTTTATGAGATTAAATAAATATATAGCACACCACTCAAGCTACTCTCGCCGTGAAGCAGACAAAGCTATCCAAGCTGGATATGTGAGGGTAAATAGTGAAGTGGTGGATAACCCTGCTACTGATGTAGAAGAGGGAAGAGACATAGTTTATGTAAGTGGTAAACAAGTTAGCCCAAAAAGCAAATACACAGTTATAGTTTATAACAAACCAAAGGGTGAGTTAGTAACAAAAAGTGATCCAAGAGGCAGAAAGACTATCTATGATAGTTTGCCAAAAGATTATAAACACTATATCCCAGTTGGAAGACTTGACTTTGCATCTGAGGGGCTTTTACTTTTAACTGATGCTTCAAAAGTGGCTACTGCTTTGATGGGTTCAGATCTGCAAAGGGTTTATAAACTAAAGATAAAAGGGGAAGTCACTTCTGAGATGGAAGCTGCCATGCTAAATGGGATGACGCTAGATGATGCAAGTGCTGGTGGGCATGAAAAATCAACTATCAAGTCTATGACATTTAAACCTTTCATCGGTTATCACATACAAAAAAATGCACACAACTACTCAACTCTAAAAGTAGCTATCTCAGAGGGGCAAAATCGTGAACTTAGAAGGTTTTTTGCACACTTTGGTACAGAGATAACAGACCTTAAGAGGGTTAGTTTTGCAGAGATAGAGTTAAATAATCTACCTGAGGGGAAAACTAGATTTTTAACAAGAAGTGAGTATTCAGCTTTAGCAAAATTTATCAAAGAGGAAAAGAAAGAGCAAACCAAAGATGATAAAAAAGTTGAAGAAAAAAAATATAAAAAAGATGAGAAAGTAAAACCAATTAAAAAACAAAAAAAAGATGCACCTAGAAAACCTAAAAAATAAAACCATACTCCTTTTGGGGAAAACTCGCTCATTTAGTGAGGATGAGTTTAACTCCCAAATGATTTACCACAACATAGAGGTTGTAAAACAACATACTCTAGATGCTATGGTCATAGTAGAGGGTGCTATGATGACCCCTTATGAGCAAAATGAGAGTGATAGGCTTTATGATGAGTTAAAACTTCCATATATGAGTATAGATGCTTTAGAGAAGATGATGGCTAAATCTATAGACTCCTCTACCCTTTTGATGAGTTTAAAACTCTCCAAAGATAAAGGAAGGCTAAAAGATTTTTTGACAAACTCTATGATAGATGATGAGCTTTTTTTAAAGCTTTTAAAAATCTATAATTGGGGTGGTGAAGATTTTTTTGAAAATGATCATAACCGAGATGTTAGTGCTGCATTTATAGAGAGATTTTATAAAGATATAGAGAGAAACCACAATGTAGCTTATGCTAGTACTGGTTTTTTACACCTTGCAAAACAAACTTCAGATACAAAGCTTTTAGATGAGATATACTCACTTCCCCCTATAAAGTTTCACCCAAAGATAAAACAAACCATAGCATCAAACATCTACTGCGATAAAGCGATGCAAAAAAAACTTTACAAAAGTGATGATGAGATTATTTTAAAAGCGTTATCTCAAAATCAAAATCTTTCTTATGAGATAGCTAAAAGATTTTTAAGTCAAAAGAGGTTTGCATCTGAGGTGGCTAAAAATATAACCTTGGATAACACACTTTTTGAGATGTTTGTTAGTTATAAAACAGAGTTAGCTCAAAATAAAACTTTAACAAAAGAGATGCAAAGAAATCTATTATCTTTAAAAGATAATGATGTAAATCTATCACTTGCATCAAATAACCATATAAATATAACTATTATAAAAGAGTTATTTGATTTAAAAGATGAAGAGATAGAGATGCAACTTTACCAAAATAGCTCAACTCCACAAGAGATGCTTGTTAGTGCTTATCAAAACCCAGCTTATCATGAAGCTTTATCAAAAAATGAAAACACACCTATAGAGATACTTTATCAGCTACTTTTAGATAGAAGATATGAGAGATTTGTAAAATCAAATCCAGCTTTTGGGAAACATATACAAACTGAAAATATAGGATGGTTATAGATGAGAGCAAAAAATCTAATCAAAACTCTAGATTCACTAACTACACAAAAAGTTCCAACATTTCTTTGGGGAGCTCCTGGAGTTGGAAAATCTTCTATTGTAAAGCAAATTGCAAAAACTAAAGGGGTTGAGTTTATAGACCTAAGACTCGCCCTTATGGATCCAACTGATTTAAAAGGGATCCCTTTTTATGACAAAGATTCCCACTCCGCACTTTGGGCTCCACCAGCTTTTTTGCCTCGTAGTGGCGATGGGATACTCTTTTTAGATGAGCTAAACTCTGCGGCTCCAAGTGTTCAAGCATCTGCGTATCAGCTCATACTTGATAGAAAAGTTGGTGAGTATGAACTACCTAGTGGCTGGTCGATAGTAGCTGCTGGAAACCGTGAGGGGGATAGAGGTGTTACATATAAGATGCCCCTACCCTTAGCGAACAGATTTGTCCACCTTGATATGGAAGTTAATGTAGATGATTGGAGGGAGTGGGCTTATAAAAAAGAGCTTGATGAGAGGATCATCTCATACATCTCTTTTAAAAATGAGCATCTATTCACATTTGATGCAAAAAGTGATGCAAAAACATTTGCAACCCCTAGAAGCTGGGAGTATGTAGATAGCATCTTAAAATCTGCCCTTGATGCAGATGTGATGCTAGATGTGATAAGTGGAGCGGTTGGTAAAGAAGTAGCAGTTGGATTTTTGAGTTTTATAAAAGTGATGCAAAGACTTCCAGACATAGATGCCATATTAGAGAGTGGCGAGGGTGAATACTCAAACGAGGTGGATGTTTTATACGCTTTAAGTACAGGTGTAGTGAGCAAATACCTAAAAGATAGAGATAATAAAAAGCTTGATAACATCCTCTCATATACTTTAAAGCTTAAAAGTGAATTTGCAGTGATGATAATCCAAGACCTCCAAAGAAACGGCATAGATATGATGCACTCAAAGGTGTTTAAAGAGTGGGTTGAGAAGTTTGCTTATCTGCTAGAATAAACTAAAATTGTTTAGGAATGTAAAGGTTCCTGAAAAAAAAAGATGTTTCAATAACTTTTATTGTCTTGAAATGATTATAACAGTAAAATTGCGGCAAACTGATAATAGCTAGGATATAAAAATGAAAAAATTCATAGATAGTGAAATGATGATACATGTACCTCTGTGTACACACAAAGAGCCAAAAAATATACTTATCATCTCTGATAATGGTGAGGATATGGCAAACGATGTAAAAAAACACGATTCTATAGAATCAGCAGTTGTTAAAGCAAATTTGGATTCACTAAGAGATATAGAGGATAAAAGCTTTGATGTAGTGGTTTCACAAATGGGTGCAGATGCTGCGGTAGCTGCTCATATAAACCGCATCTTAAAAGATGATGGGCTTATGGTGAGTTCACATCCAGATCTAGATGATACACAAGCTAACAAAACATTTATGCAGATACTTGCTAACTACTACAAAATCATCATGCCTTATAACCTTGGCAATGGCTCAACTGCACTTTTAGCATCTAAAGCTTACCACCCAACAGCAGATATAATCCTACAAAGAAGTGATATGTTAGACAACCTTTCATACTACAACTGCGATATCCACATAGCAGCATTTGCTATGCCAAACTATATCCGTAAAAACTACCTAACTATCATCAAAAACTAATGGCTTTTAAGTACGCTATAGCACTAACAGGTGGGATAGCTACTGGCAAAAGTACAGTAGCATCTCTACTTGCTCTAAATGGGATGCGAGTAATTGATGCTGACACTATCTCCCATGAGATTTTAGATGCATCTGTACAGTGGGTAAAAGAGAGTTTTGGTGATGAGTTTGTGATAGGTTCAAAAGTTGACAGAGCAAAGCTTGGTTCACTTGTTTTTTCAGATGCAAAAGCTAAAAAAACTCTAGAAGATTATCTCCACCCAAAGATAAGAGAAGAGATAAAAAAACGAAGCGAAAAACAAGATGAGTTTAAATTCCCATACCTCATAGATATCCCCCTCTTTTTTGAAAAATCTGGATATGATATAAAAGATAGTGTAGTTGTTTACACCCCAAAAGAGATACAACTAGATAGATTTATCAAAAGAAATGGTTATTCTGCTAAAGAATCACAAAATAGAATCTCTTCTCAGATGGATATAGATGAGAAAAAACAAAGAGCTACTTGGGTGATAGATAACTCAAAAGATTTAAAGCATCTACAAAAAGAGGTTGAAGAGTTTGTAGATAAGATAAAAGGTATATACTTATGAATATAGCAAAATACAGTGCAAACGGAAATGACTTTGTAATATTTCACACAGATGCAAAAGCAAATAGAAGTGAGTTAGCTCGCAAGCTTTGTCACAGACAAGATGGTGTGGGTGCTGATGGGCTTATAGTGATAGTCCCTCATGATGTTTATGATTTTGAATGGGAGTTTTACAACTCAGATGGAAGCCACGCAGATATGTGTGGTAATGGTTCAAGAGCTTGTGCCCACTATGCCTATAGCCATAACCTAGCCCCTGCAAAGATGAGTTTTTTAACTGGAGCTGGTGTTATAAATGCTGAAGTTGATGGCGATATGGTTTTAAGTGAGCTTACTGAACCAATCATCATAGATACAGAGATAGAGGAAAATGGTAAGTCGTGGTGGCTTTTAAATACAGGGGTACCACATCTTGTAAACTTTACAGATGATATAACACTATTTGAGATAGCTGAAGCTAGAGAGCTTAGGTACAAATACAACGCAAATGTAAACATAGCTTATATCCAAAATGGCAACTTAAAAGTTAGAACTTATGAACGAGGTGTTGAGGATGAGACTCTAGCTTGTGGAACTGGGATGGCTGCTTGTTTTTACAGAGCTTTTAGTGAAGAGTTAGTACCTAACAACATAGAGGTATATCCAAAAAGTGGTGATACTCTCTACCTAGGACATAATGGCAAAACAATCACTTTTAAAGGTAGAGTTAAAAACACTTTTAACACTGAGTGGGAGATATAATCCAATATCTCCTAAAACTATTTTAATCAATCATAAATAAGATGAACT
>JAFGVR010000096.1 GCA_016937915.1 Campylobacterales bacterium
CAAAATCTTTTAAATCTAAAATCGTTGAAGTATGATTTGGAAAATGGTGGCGAGGTTGTTGGGCATCTAAAGATATTTTATAACAATGATAAAATAATAGCATCTATCGCTAAACTAAAAGAGAAAGATTTATCAGATTTTAACACCCAAGCAAAAACTATCTCCCAAAAAGTAAATGATCTCCTTTTTGAACAGATTTTATTTTTTAGTATAAGTGGTTTATTGATAGCTGTTGTTATTGCTATGCTGCTTATAACATTTGTAAACACTCCACTTAAAAAACTACAAACTGGACTTGACAGTTTCTTTTTATTTTTACAAGGTAAACAAGACCATACTAAAAAGATAGAACTAAACTCTAGCGATGAGTTTGGGCAGATGGCAAACTCTCTAAATGAAAACATAGCAGTAAGTGCAAGGCTTCATGAAGAGCTAAACTCCCTTTATGCAGATTTGGAAAAAAAAGTTGAGCTTAGAACTAAAGAGCTTGCAGAGATAAATCAAGAGATGCAAGACTCCATAGAATACGCTTCAACAATACAAAGATCATTTGTAAAAGATCCAGCGGTTATAAAGAAAAGCTTTGATGACTCTTTTGTTATCTGGCAACCAAGAGATAAAGTTGGTGGTGACTTATATATCTATGAAGAGTGTGAAAAAGGTGTTTTATTTGGTGTAGTTGATTGTACTGGGCATAGTGTCCCTGGTGGATTTATGACTATGTTAGCTGGAAGTATCATAAAAAAACTCTCAACTGAGTACTTTAGCAATCCTGCAAAAATACTTAGTGAATTAAATATCGCTATAAAATATCAGTTAAATCAAGATAAAGATAATGCACTCTCAGATGATGGTTTAGATATTGGGCTTTGTTTTATTAGTGGCGATAAAGTTAGATTTGCTGGGGCTAAACTTGATTTAGTATATTTTAAAGATGGTGAGTTAAACATAGTAAAATCAAATAAACAAAGCATCGGTTACAAACGCTCAAAAGAGGATTATGAATATACTAACCATGAGTTGCATCTAGAATCTGATCAATCTTTTTATCTATACTCAGATGGCATTACAGACCAAACAGGTGGAGATAAAAACTTCCCACTTGGCAATAAAAAGTTTAAAAAACTTTTAGCAGATATTCAAGATAAAAATATGGATGAGCAAAGGGAGTTGATACTAGATAACCTTATAAACTATCAAGCTCAAAATGATAGAAGAGATGACATCACTGTTGTCGGATTTAAAATTAAGAAAGGGTAGTTATGATAAGTCTATACAATTATAAACAAGATTTAAAAGAGCAGGGTATCATATTTAGTTTTAGTGGTCCTATGAGTCATGATATTATTGAGGGGATAGGTAGTGCTATTCGCATTAAGATAAGTGAGGGGGAAAACGGTGATAAAAACATAGCTCTAAAAGTTTTCTCTATTTTTGTTGAACAAGTTGAGAATGTCATAAACTACTCAGTTGAGAAAGATTCTATAGATAGCGATATGGGTTTTGGGATAGTTGTAGTTGGTAAAAAAGATGATATTTATTTTATAAGTGGTGGAAATAAGATACCAAATGAGAAAGTTGAAAAACTAGAAACTATGCTCTCAAACCTTATAGCTATGGATAAAGAGGAGCTAAAAGCTTTTTATAAAGAGAGAAGAAAAGCTGCAAAAGAGGGTGATTCTAAGGGTGCAGGGATCGGTTTTATAGAGATGGCAAGAAAATCAACCAAACCAATAGAGTATAACTTCATACCAGTTGATGATGAGTACTCATTTTTTACAATCAAAATAAGCATATAAAAGGATAACAAAGATGGAAAATTTATATATAGAGGCTACAAAATCATCACCAGAGATAGATTTTAACAAAGATACAAATACTTTATCTGTAAAAGGGGAGTCTTATCCTGAAAATACAGCTCAGTTTTACGAGCCAGTTTTTGAGTGGCTTGAGAGTTATTTAGAAGAGCTAGAAGATGCACAGGTAAATGTAAATATGGAGCTTATCTATTTTAACTCAAGTAGTTCAAAAGCTTTGATGGATATCTTTGACACTCTCGAAGAGGCTAGTGAAGATGGTAAAAATATAGTGGTAAACTGGATATATGATGAAGATAATGATGCAGCTTTAGAGTATGGTGAGGAGTTTGCTGAAGATATGGAGTCGCTTACATTTAACCTCATAGAGAAGTAGCATCAGATGTCATCAAAAGAGGAACAGCTTATAGAGGAGTTTGAGGCTATCTTAAACTCTGATGAGGATATATCTGCTAGAAAAAAAGATTTTGAGAAGTTTTTAAAAGCTTACAAACGCTCATACAAACAACTAAATAAAATCATAAAGATAAGTGATAAACAGCAAGAGGAGCTAAAAGAGCTTAGTGATACTTTAAATGAGAAGAGTCACAAAGTAAGAGCTTTGCTTGATAATGCTGATCAGGGATTTTTATCTTTTGGTGATGATTTTATCATAGATGATGAGTACTCAAAAGAGTGTAATAAACTTCTTGGTGATCATTTGGCACATAAAGATATATCTGATGTTTTATATCTTGATGACAACTCAAAAAAAAGTTTTTTTAAAGAGGCTCTTATAAATGTCTCAAATGAGGATGATGATACTATAAAGAGTGCGATGCTTTCACTCTTGCCAAATGAGGTGATAGTAAATCGAAGAGCGTTGAAGCTTGAGTATAAAATACTTGCAAACAAGAAGTTTATGGTGGTACTTACAAATATCACAAAAGAGAAACTTTTAGAGAAAAAGATAAAAAAAGAGCAAGAGATACTTAAGATGATAGTCACTATTGTTAGTGATCCTTATCAGTTTTATGATCTAAAAGATGACTTTTTAAAATTTGCTAAAAACAAAAAAAACTATATAAATATCGGTATGAATTTTAAAACAAATCTTCATACTATATATCGTGATATACACACATTTAAGGGGAGTTTTGCACAACTTAAGATGCAAAATTGTGTAAAAGAGTTGCACAACCTTGAAACAAAACTCTCAAATCTAAATACAATCTCAGATGCTACAAATCAAACTATTTATGACATGTTGGATAACTCAGATATGGTTGAGTGTATAGATAGAGATCTCTCTATCATAAAAGAGATATTAGGGATTGAATTTTTTCAAAAGCAACATAAGTTAGAGGTTGATGATAAATTTATATTTAATATCGAAGATAAGATAACGCATCTTTTACATACTGATCACAAACATATAAACACTTACGAAGAGATACTCACAGAGATAACAAAAGCTAGAGGTACTACTATAAATCAGGCTTTATCTATTTACCCTAAGATGTGTCATGATTTAGCTATATCGCTTGGTAAGAGTTTAAACGATTTTAAAATTATCAGTGGGGATGATATATTGACCCCTATCCACTTTAAGCCATTTATAAAATCACTTATTCACCTTTTTAGAAATGCTATAGATCATGGGATAGAGAGTTCTGAAGATAGATTAGAGTGTGGTAAAAATGAGTATGGTACTATATCTTGTTATATAAAAAATAATAAAGGTAGCTTTGATATCATCATAAGTGATGATGGAGCAGGGATAGATACACAAAAGTTAAAACAAAAAGCTATCTCATCTGGGATACTAAGTGAAGATGAACTCTCTAATATGACAAAAAGTGAAGTTTTGGAGCTTATATTTTACGATTCACTCTCTACAAGTGATGATATAACTGAGCTATCTGGAAGAGGGATAGGGATGGGGAGTGTAAAATCTGAACTTGATAAACTCTCAGGTGAGATAAAAGTTAAGAGTGAGATTGGTAAAGGTACGACCATAACTCTAACTATCCCAACATCTATATATGGAAATCTTATAAATATAGCAAGTAACAACAGAGATAATATAACCATAGAGTATATCCTTTCACCAGTGGTTAATCGTGCTACTACATATCTTCAGAGTGATATGAAGATAGATATGAAAAATAAAGCAAAGTTCTCTTATGTTACGGTTAGTGAGGTTGTTCTTAAAGATTATTGCTCATATATCCATATAAGTGGGCTTGTTGATGTGTCTGTATGTATAAGTTATGATAGTTTTTTATTAGATAAACTGTTACATGAGTTTAATCAAGGGCATCCTATAGAGGATAGTATGATTTTAGAGTTTAGAGAGAGTATCTCAAAAGAGGTGATAAATATCATAGTTGGAAATGCACTTTTTAACCCTTATGATAATAGTGTTTTAGAGATAACTACACCACAAGTGATTACACAAGATGAACTGATGTCGCATGATCTTTATGAAAAGGTGGCATTAGTTATTATAGATATAGAATATGGTGAGATGCAGATTTTAGTTGGTAAGTTTTAGGGAGGGGAATGATGGATAAAAGATTGAATATATTGATAGTTGATGATTCTTTGATAATGCGTACAAATCTCGTTAGAAGTGTTGAGAGCATCGGTCATAAAGTTGTAGCTCAAGCAAAAGATGGGCAAGAGAGTATAAAGTTTTATGAAGAGTTTAAGCCAGATTTGGTGACTATGGATATTACTATGCCAGATATGGATGGGATAACTGCTCTAAGAAAGATAAAAGAGATAGACCCAGATGCAAAAGCTATCATGGTAACTTCTCATGGTCAAGAGGCTATGGTTATGAATGCTCTAAAAGCTGGAGCTAGAGGTTATGTGTTAAAACCTATATCTGCAGAGAAACTAAAAGATGCGATAGGGAAGGTTTTTCCTGAGCTGTGTGATGAAGAGAGTGATGAACTATTAGATGAAGAGTGGTAGATGTTAAAAGTTTTGGTAGTTGATGATTCGATACTTATGATAAATAATATAAAAGCTTATGTTGAGAGTTTGGGGCATAGCGTAGTTGGTGAGGCTTTAAATGGTACCGATGCTGTAAAGCTTTGTTTGGAACTAAAACCAGATCTTATCACTATGGATATAACGATGCCAGATATGGATGGGATAAGTGCTATCAAAAAGATAAAAGAGTTTGATAAAGAGGTAAATATCATAGTGCTTACTTCACACTCCCAAGAGGAGATAGTTATGAACTCCCTAAAAGTTGGTGCAAAAGGGTATATCTTAAAACCTGTAAGCAAAGAGAATCTAAAAGATGCTATATCAAACATATACGATGAGTATAGTGAAGATGATGAGCATCTGCTTGACTACTAAGGGGATATGGTGTTAAAACTAAACGATAAAGAGATACAAGAGTTTATCTGCAATGAAACATCTTATTTTGCGTTAAATATTATAGATTTATCTACAAGAGAGGTTATTTTTGCAAATAAAGCTATGAAAAAGATCATGGTAGATATCAACGCTAAAAAGTGTTGGCAATCTATATATGGTCAAAGTGATATTTGTTCTTGGTGCAAGGCTGATGAACTTGTAAATATAGCAGATGATAAAACAGATGATAAGCCTATACATGAGTTTGAACATTTTAATGAATATGCAAACAGATGGTTTAAAGTTCAAAAAAAGGTTACAAATCTTGAAGATGGCAGAAAAGTTTTGATATCTATCTTAGTTGATATAACTACCCAAAAAGAGTCTCAAGGTAAACTTATAAGCACTCAAGTAAAATTAACACAACAAGCTCAAAAATTAAAAGAGGCTCAGATAGAGTTAAAAAGGTTAGCTTCTATAGATTCTATGACAAATCTATATAACAGAAGGTATTTTTTAGATACATCAAAGATGCTTTTTGAGTTAGCAAAAAGAAATGGTGAAGATATCTCTGTAATTATGCTCGATATAGATAGATTTAAAGCTATCAATGATACATACGGACACAAAATTGGTGATGAGGTTATCATATCTTTATCAAAAAAGCTTATCGATTATACAAGAAAAAGTGATGTTGTTTGTAGGTTTGGTGGTGAAGAGTTTGTGATACTTTTACCAAATACAGACATAGATGGAGCTACTGTTATATCAAATAAGATTAGAGATAGGATTGAAAATCTTATTGTAGATATATCAGAAGAGAAACATTTAAAATTTACTGTAAGTATAGGTGTCTCAAAAGTAGATTTAAAAATAGATAAAGATGTTGAGAGTGCAGTAAATAGAGCCGATAAGGCTCTATATGAAGCAAAAAATAGTGGTAGAAACAGAGTTGTTGTTGATGCTTAGTAGTATGTGTATCTCATCTTTGATGTTAGATTTTTGAACATTTAAGATGTATTTCGTACCTAAAAGAGTGGTTTTAATAGGAGCCTCAACAGGGGGTCCTAACCAGATAGAGAGGATTGTAGAGAGTTTGGCATTTTTACAATCAACATCCATCATCATAGCTCAACACATGGTGGATGGATTTATAGATAGCTATGCCAAAAGAGTTCAAGAAAAAACTAAAAACAGTGTAAGTGTTGCAAAAGATGGTGATAGATTTGAATCTTCACACATATATATTTGTAAAGGTTTTACAACATTTTCAAAAGATAACTATCGATTTGAGTGTAAAGCACCTACATTAAACAGTTACAATCCAGATATAAATACAGTTTTTGCATCATTTATCCCATCTATAAAAGATATGAAAACTCTTTGTGTGATACTTACAGGAATAGGTGATGATGGTGTAGCATCTGCACTAGAACTTAGTAAAAATGGTGCTAGATGCATAACTGAAGACAAACAAAGTGCCATAGTAGATGGGATGCCATTTCGTGCAAGAACCCTCATACCAGATATAGAGGTTTATTCTTTAGAGAAAATTATAGAAGTTATAAGTGAGTTTTGTGATGATATTTGATTTTTTTAAAAAAAGTAAAAA
>JAFGVR010000097.1 GCA_016937915.1 Campylobacterales bacterium
ACCCATTGTTTGTTCGAAGTGGGGAGGGGATAAAAACAGAAGTTTCATCGATGCCAGGTGTTTTTCAGATGAGTATAGATGTGGCTGTAAAAGAGTGTGAAGAATTGAAACAATTAGGGCTTAAAAGTATCATTTTATTTGGTATTCCTGATGTAAAAGACTCTGTAGGTTCAGATGCTTTATGTGAACATGGTATCATAGCTAGTGCAGTTCGTGCTATAAAGTCGGCTCATCCAGATATGTTTGTTGTAACTGATCTTTGCTTTTGTGAATACACAGATCATGGACATTGTGGCATCATAGATAAAGATACTGTTATAAACGATGCGACTTTAGAGATCTCTGCAAAACAGGCTCTTGTTCATGCAAAAGCTGGAGCAGATATGATAGCACCATCAGGGATGATGGATGGCATCATTGAAACACTTAGAGATGCACTTGATGGTGGTGGGTATGAAAACCTTCCTATCATGAGTTACTCAACTAAGTTTTCAAGCGGATACTATGGACCGTTTCGTGATGTAGCGGAGTCAACTCCAAGCTTTGGGGATCGCTCAACTTATCAGATGGACCCAGCAAACCGCCGTGAAGCTATAAGCGAGTCTATAGCAGATGAGGCTCAAGGGGCGGATATACTTATGGTAAAACCAGCTCTTGCATACTTAGATATAGTTAGAGAGATAAAAGACAACACTTCACTTCCACTTGCAGTTTATAATGTAAGTGGCGAGTATGCGATGCTAAAACACGCTGGAGCGGCAGGGCTGATTGATTATAACAGAGTTATGATGGAAACTATGATAGGGTTTAAGAGAGCAGGAGCTGACATCATCATCTCTTATCACGCTAAAGAAGTGGCAAAATTATTACAAAAATAGGAAAATTATATAAATGAGACATTTTTTAACACTTAAAGATTTCACAAAAGAGGAGATCTTAGAGATACTTGATACTGGTTTAGAGATAAAAAAGAATCTAAAAAACGGTGTTTATAAAAAAGAGCTTGAAAATAAAACTTTGGCTATGATATTTGAAAAAAGCTCAACTAGAACTAGAGTTAGCTTTGAGACGGGGATGTTTCAACTTGGTGCACATGCTCTGTTTTTAAGCAATCGTGACATCCACTTAGGTCGTGGTGAACCTGTAAAAGATACTGCAAGAGTTATAAGCAGTATGTGTGATATGGTGATGATAAGAACATTCGAACAGTCGATGATAGAGGAGTTTGCATCTTACTCTAAAGTACCTGTTATAAACGGTCTTACAGATTCATACCATCCTGTTCAGCTTTTGGCTGATTATATGACTCTTATGGAACATAATGCTACTGAAAATCTAGTGGCTGCTTATGTTGGTGATGGAAACAACATGACACACTCTTGGATGATGCTAGCTGCTAAATTTGGGTTTGAACTAAGAATTGCTACACCAAAAGGGTATGAGGTAGATGCGAAAATCTTAGCCGAGTGTTTAGAGATAGCTAAACAAAGTGGTGGTGTTATCAAAACTATGAATGACCCAAAAGAGGCTGTAAAAGATGCTACTGTAGTTACAACAGATACTTGGACATCTATGGGGCAAGAGAATGAGAAAGAGGAACGCATCAAGATATTTAACGGTTTTATGGTTGATGATGCTATGATGAGTTTGGCTTGTGATGATGCTAAGTTTTTACACTGTCTTCCAGCTTATAGAGGTTTAGAGGTGAGTGAAGAGGTTTTTGAAAAACACTCTGAGATAGTTTTTAATGAAGCAGAGAACAGACTCCACGCCCAAAAAGGGTTGATGGTTTGGTTAGATAAGCAAAGGGGATAAATAGAGTTTTTATAAACTCTATTTTAGTACTTTATCCCAGTTACACTTTGGATTTTTTCCATCATAGGTGCTGCTATATTTTTAGCTTTTAATGCACCGTGATTTAAAATCTCTCTCACTTCATCTTGATGTTGGTGATAGTGAGCTCTTTTTTCCCTAAATGGTCTGAAATATTCCCACATAACATCTGCAAGGTAGAGTTTGAAGTGTCCATGTCCCTCTCCACCTCTTGTGTATCTATCTTGAAGATCAATAAGTTCATCATCACTTAAAAACAGTTTTGCGATGTTATAAACATTACACTCCTCATACTCTTTAGGCTCTTCGAGTGCTACTTGCTGGGTTACTATTTTTTTGATAGTTTTTAGTTGCTGTTTTTCTTCACCAAATATATTGATAGTGTTTTTATAACTCTTTGACATCTTTTGCCCATCAATCCCTGGAACTGTTTGGACACTCTCTTCAACTTTGAACTCTGGAAGTTTTAAGATATCCCCATAAGCATTGTTGAATTTTATAGCTATATCTCTTGCAATTTCAACATGTTGAATCTGATCTTTTCCAACTGGAACTATGTCAGGTGAGAAAAGTAAAATATCTGCTGCCATCAAAACAGGGTATGAAAATAGTGAGTGGTTAGCTGCTATCCCCTTAGCAGTTTTATCTTTGTAGCTGTGAGCTCTCTCTAAAAGTCCCATAGGGGTAAATGATGAGAGAATCCAGTAAAGCTCTAAAACCTCTTTTACATCTGATTGAACCCAAAAAGTTGATTTTTCTGGGTCGATGCCAAGTGCTAAAAAGTCAGTTGCAGCTTGCATAGTTAAGTTTGCCAAGTCGTTACCACCGCTTGTTTGAGCGTGATAGTTAGCTATGAAAGCAAAAGTGTCACTGCCCCCTTGAGCGTCAAGCATCTGTTTGATTGAACCAAAATAGTTCCCTATATGTAAATCACCTGAGGGTTGAATACCTGTTAAAAGTCTCATAGTTTTTCTTTCTAAAATAATTTTTCAACATTATACCAAAGGGGAAATAGAACAAAACTTTTAAAGAAACTATATAACTTAATTTCTTATTTTTTATTGGTTAGAATTAAAATTATTGTTATAATACATAGACTTCACAAT
>JAFGVR010000098.1 GCA_016937915.1 Campylobacterales bacterium
CACCAGTAATAATGGTAACGGCTTCAGGAGAAGATGACGATCTTTTAACAGAAGCGTTTAATGCTGGGGTAAATGATTTTTTATCAAAACCAATAAATTACATACACTTTAGAGCAAGAGTACAAAATCAACTTAAACTTCGTCAAGCATGCATACTGCTTGAAGATAGAGCGAAATTTTTAGAGATCGAGCTTATCTCTAGACTCAAAAAGTAAATTTACAAATAATTAGACAATTTAATATCATAAGCTCACTAACTTCAATGATAAATCCATAAATATCCCCATTTAATCCGCCTACTCTTTTAGTAAAAAACCTAGCTACTGCCATCAAAACCAATATATTTATAAAAAATAAAAAAACAGATGAGAAAATAGATGCAACCACAAAAGAGAAAAAAACAGCAAATGCAAGATGCTTCATGGTGAGTTCATCTTTTATGAGTCTGCCAACGCCTCCACTTATATAATCGTAAAAATATATAGCCATAACAGCGTTTAGTCTTGATAACATAAGTACAACTGGTAAAAGATAATACTCCTCAAAATGGATAACACTAGAGAGTTTTAAAATTAAAAAAACTACACTAAATATCATCCCCATCCCACCAACATGGGAATCTTTCATAACCTCTAACGATTTTTTGGCATCTACAAACAAACCATCCACCGTGTCACTAAAACCATCAAGATGCAAAGCACCAGTTAGCACTACCCACAAAGCAAAGATGATAACACCTAGATGTGTTGATGCTATGTATGGCTCTAAAATAAAATGGATGCCAAAAAGGATACAACCTAGTAAAAAACCAACAACAGGGTAAAACATGGCACTATATCCGTTGATACCACTAAAGAAATGATGCACTTTAAAAAATGGGATAATAGTTAGCATATTAAAAGCTAAAGCAAACCCTTTTAAAAACCTCATTTTATCTTTACCGCTATCCCAGCGACAGCATTATAAACTTCCTCAGATTTTAAGGCTATATACTGAGAGATGCGGCCATTTATATCTACAAACTTTCTCACAAGCTCGTTTTCACTCACAACAGATTGTCCAACATCATTTATCACAAAAACCACATCTGCACCAGTATATGAGATGTTATCTATCTGTTTTATCATATCAGCTTCACTGTAACCATGATATAGCATATTATTTATCCACATACTCACACACTCAACTAAAATGATACCATCATGGGAAAATATCACCCTATCTAGGTGCAAAGGCTCTTCTATGGTGTTAAACGCATCACCTCTTAAAGCTTTGTGTTTAGCTACTCTATCTTTCATCTCATCATCAAAAAACTCATTTGTAGCTAGATAGATAGGTCTGTTTTTTGAGTGTTTTAGGACATACTCCTCGGCATTTTTACTCTTGCCACTTTTGATGCCACCTATAAATAACGCTAACATTACATTGTGTAGATGATAAGTTCTATCGCATCTAGAACCTCATCGTTTGTTAGATTATTTGCATAAGCTAGAGATGCACCAGCCCCTACACCCTCTTTTGCTTCACCCTCATCATACTTTTTGAGTATCTCTATCTCGCTCTTAGCAAAACTAAACTCAGTATAGAGTGCGTGTGGAGTGTAGCTTAGGAGTGATAGCAGATGCTTAAGATCTGAGTTTTTATCTTTTGCCACCCACGCAGTTGTAGCCAAAGTGATGTTCTCACTCTTTAGACGCATCAGGACATCTTCTCTTAGTTTGTCAGCTATTAGCAAACACGCAGCCATCTGAGTTCCACCAGCCAAAACCACATGAAAGCGTCTTGAAGCCTCAAGTAAAAATCCAGCACAAAACAGGAGCATATTGTCACTTACAATTGAGAGTTTTTCAAAGTTATCCATATCATCGTTTATGAGCGATAAAGCCTTATCTATAGTATCTTTTTTTATGGAATTTGGTACATTTAAAAAGCTAGATGAAAAATCATCACCACAATCATACCCCAAAGCCAAAGCACTAGCAGCTGCCGTTGTTGTCCCACTTGGGGTACTCTCACCAAGGATAAGATAACTCCCCTTTAGCTCATACCTTTTTCCAAACTCCATCCCTTTGGCAAATACACCCCTTGCATCTATCTTTGCACCAGTTGCGATAGACTCTGAAGGAGCTATACCAAAATGATGCAGTGGAGTGTTTTGAGGTTTGGTAACTAAACCAAGGTCTAAAACCTCGATGGAGCTGTAAGGGTTTAGGTTGTGAACCGCCCTTGTGATGAGTGCAGGGGAAGGAACCCCATTTGGAGTTTCAGCTAACTCACCTAAAGAAAAAACCTTTTCATTTGTGATAAACTCCGCATCTAGCGTTGGAGTAAGTGGTATCATCCCAGGGATCCCCGCTTGTGTGATGCCATCTATCTGGCAAGTTTTTGTAACACTAGCTGCAAGTAAAAAATCAGCCTTGCCACTTGGAAGTGAGTCTTGTTTGTCTGTAAAAATGTTATATGTGTTCATAGCGTTATTTTACCAAAATTTATAGCCTTTAAAACATCCTCATCCATTATCTCTTCCCGTCCATCTCCAAAAAAAGGTTTCTTTTTTATTTTGCCAAAGTAAGATGTATCACCCCCAAGTTTGACACCTACTACTATCGCCATAGCAGTTATGGGATGCCCTGCATTTGGGCTTTCGTGTTTTGAGCCGTCTTTGTAAAAGGCAAATATATCTTTTCTTTTTGCAAGTAGCATGATGATAACTGCCGTGATGCGAGATGGGATGAAGTTGGCTATGTCATCAAGCCTTGCTGCGACTTTTCCAAACCTCTCACACCTCTCATTTTTGTACCCAACCATAGAGTCCATAGTGTTTATCGCTTTGTAAACTATGATGCCAAAAAGCCCAAAAAACAGAAGATAAAAGATAGGAGCCACCACCCCATCACTAAGGTTTTCTGCGTAAGTCTCAATTGCAGCTTTATTTATATCACTCCCACTCATAGCCTCGGTGTCTCTGCTTACAAGCATCGAGATGGCGTGTTTTTTATCTTCACTATACAAAACATCTTTTACGCTATCGTAGAGCATCTTGTGAGCTATGAACATAGATGCGATGATAGAAGATGCCAAAACTTCTAATGTATATGGCAAAAATGACAACACTCTCTCAACAAAAAAAGCGGACAAACCAACGCTAAATAGGACAAATACCACAAGCAACAAACCTCTAAAAATAGAGTCTTTGTAAAAATGGTTTTCAAAAAAAGTTATCAACTCCCCCA
Organism: Campylobacterales bacterium; assembly: GCA_016937915.1. Classification (GTDB taxonomy): domain Bacteria; phylum Campylobacterota; class Campylobacteria; order Campylobacterales; family Sulfurimonadaceae; genus Sulfurimonas. Next base: position 3,234 of record JAFGVR010000098.1, read on the forward strand.
TAATTATCACTGGATGTTTTATGAAACGAAACTCACCA
>JAFGVR010000099.1 GCA_016937915.1 Campylobacterales bacterium
TTAGTTCTGCTCCAGCAAGGGCTTCAAAGAGGTTATTGTCTATATCTCTTGCTATGATAGAGTTTTTTATACGGTTTTGTAGTCGTGATGCTATACTCTCAACAGCCATCTCACTTTTTGCTTGAAGGGAATTGTTTATCGAAGCATATACATAGTTGTTGTATGCTTGAGCCAAAAACTCCACACCAAACTTTCCTACTATCCCCATAACAACTATTACAAAGATAAGCTCTATCATAGTAAAGGCCAAGCGTTGCATCACATAGTCCTTTTGTAAAATTCTATCTCACCGATGTTTGCATTTTGTGATTTTAGTGATGTGATAGTATTTCCATCGCTATCTTTTATAGTTGTTGTGATAGTTTTTATATTTTTATCACTATTTAGCGATACATCTACATCAACTTTATAAAGATTTTTATATCCACTAGCTTGTGCAACGGCGGTATCAATAAATATATTTTCATTTGATTTTGAAGCATCATCTAGGGAGTAGATATCTGCATCTGATGTTTGACTAAGTGGAGTGGATGAGTTGCTATCTTCTAAACATCTTCTATGAAATGGTTGATTTATATGACCAGCTCTTAGTTTGCTTGCATCACAACTATTGTTTATATCTACCACGCGAGAAAGATGCGAGAGGTTTATATCTTTCATTGAAGCCTCATCCCAGTAACCACTATTAGCACCCATCATCTCAGCAGAAGCCGCAAATATAGCCTCTTGTACCAAGTTTTCCTCTATACTTTTGTTTACAGCACCCATCATAGTAGGTAGTGAAATCACAGATATACCTATCACCACTATAGCAAATATCAACTCTATCATAGTAAAAGCATATCTTTTCATATCTATCACCACATTATTCTACTATTTGTTTTTATATTTTCATTATCTTTTGTAGTGGTATTTGTCTCATATATACCACTCCACTCACCAAGTTTTAAAAATTCTACTTGAAAATAGTTTTTAGTCTCACTAGAACTTGTATCACTTTGGATAAGCCAACTAGAAGCATTATTTTCCATAGTTGTTTTATATGGATATCCATAAGATGGATTGTAAGTTAGGTTTGCTGTGTATGGATTTGCACTTTGACTTTCATTTGAGATTGTTATATATGATAGATTTTTTTGTTTCAAAGTACCTATATTTCCATTTGAGTATGTATGTTGTTTATTTAGATACCATCTTATATCATCAGTTCTTTGTAGGTCTGAGTTTATAGGAGTTACTAAAGATTTATTGCAATCAACATTTAAAAAATCCTTTGCAAAACAGTAAAGTTCATAATATATTTTTGTTTTGTATGGTGAATCATCTGGAACACTAAAAGTTTGTCTAGGGCTATGTGTACGTCCATAGATAAAAACAGCGTTACCATTATCTATACCATCTTTTGAACCTGTTATAGTTATAGGAGATGAGCTAGATGTTCCACTGTAAGTAGATGATATCGATAGGTTTATATCCAAACCATCTATCTCAAAAGGGTTTAGTGGTTGATTTGTAGTTCTAGCAAAGTTAAATCTAAGAACCTGAGATAGATTACTCTCATCTCTTGATATAGTTTTTTCACCTTTAACAAAACTTCCCAAAAGAGCATTTTGTATGGTTGTTGTAGCTACATCTCCATAGATTGGATTGTTTAGTGTGAAGTTTACAGAGATAGCATTTTCATAAAGAGAGCTGTTGGAATCAAAATTTTGAGTTGTATTGTTATTTTCATCTTTAGCTATCACTTTTAGTTGTATCTTTGCACCCATGCCATATGTAGATGTATTTCCGTCTGTGATATTTGATAGATAAGTGAAATCTTTATTTGCATCGTTATTTGTTAGATTTGTATCTTCAACTACAAAATGGTGTGGTATAAATCTTAAATCTTTTTCACCACATACATAAGCTCCACTAGAACTACACTCATGTGGTGTAGGGTCATTTGCATTGTCAATATCTACATTTGCCCAGTTTTTATCTTTTAGTACAAGTGTTACTTTTCCAACATCGTTAAAAGATATACTTGCATTGTTATCACTCACACCATCCGTTATATTAAAGTCCAAACTTCCAAAACTCATACTACCATGCATCGAAGTTGATTCTGATAAATCGTTTAAAAGCTTTTTTGATTCATTTATGGTTAGGTTTGTTTTGATTTGATTGTAGTTTATAGTGTTTATATTGTCATGGCCATCATAGTTATAGTCATAAGCACCAAGAGAGATGTTATACTCACTTCCAGCTTTTAAAAGATCTGGCATATCTGATTCTGATGAGCTTAATACAAACCTATCAGGACGAATAGCAAAGTTATCACTACTTGACACCTCCTCATAGTACTGATGCCCAACATCATAACATCTCGCATAGTCAAATATTACACTTGTATTTATCTCTTCACAATATTTAAACCTAACCCTTACATCCTTATATGCTTCTAAAATATCTGAAAATGTTTTTTGTGCAGTTGGATTTCCTGATGTTATATCCCATTGACTCCAGCCACTTGTAACAGTTCTATTTGTATCATAATCATATAGTTTATACTTTACAGTTATCCCACTTCTATCAAGAGTTGCATTAAAATCATCCGTTAAACTTGCAAGTGTAAGTTCAAAAGGTTTGTTTACTATTTTAGTAGTTATATATCTGTTTGAGATGCTACCCTCCCATGCGTCAAATCTACCAAGTGTTGGGGTATGTCCTATATTATCACAATCTCCAAAACCATTATCTTCCAACCCCTCTATATCATAAGTGTATGTTTGATTGTTGTTTAGGGTGATAGAACCAACTGCAGTTATAGCACCTCTAAAAGAGCTATTATTTGTATTTGTTCCTGCATCAAATGTTCCATTTGTAAATACAAAAGCAACCATATTATAACCATTACCACCACCTGATGATGTCATAGCAAATGAACCACCGACAAATATAAACATATCAGCAGGGCTTCCTGTATCGTTGTCGTAATTAAAATCTAAAAAGTTATCACTTAGATTCATATTTCCATTTATATATAGTCTCACTTCACCATTGGCTCTTACTGTTAAACTTTTATCACTACTCCATTCACCTATGTAGTAATCTCCCGCATCAAATGTAACAGTCGTGTTTTCATGAATAGTTAAACTTTTCATGAGCATTATTTTTCTATCATTATCTACATATGTAGTTGATGATGAAAAAGTTACAGACTCCCCTGAAGCTATGGTTACATCACCATACTCATCATCACTCTCAAATCTTGAAGCGTCATAAGCATCTTCTAGGGAGCTATTGATAAATGTAGGAAGTCCTGGAGGGTCCATATCAAGTGTGCCAACATCACATGGTGAACTATGATCACCTGGATTTAATGGTTGGTCTGAACAGCCAACTATTCCATCAACTCCATTGTTCGCATTTACAGAATCAGCATATATAACTTCGTCGTTGTTTGCGGAGTATATAGTATCCCATGTGTTTAATGCACTAGGGAAGATGCCACACGCCTCAAAGATAGGGTCATTTGCCACAACTGTACCACATGGGTTTATCTTACCTTGATACGAAACTCCATTTTTTGTATATGAACCAAGCCACTCATAAGAGGTATTCATGAAACTAAATGAAGATTTTGTATATGTTGTATGGGTGTCTTGAGAAGCATAGTCAGGCATATCATAAAATATACCACTATTTAAGGCTGACATACTCATCATACTCATAGCAGATGAATCACTACAATCCCCAGAACTGCCATCAATCCCACAATCATCAAATGCTTCAAAAAGGTTTGTTGATGCTAGTACTATCTTTACATCAGTTAAGGCATCTGTAGTTTTATTTTTTATTGGTGTAGTGATTGTACACATAGAACTAAAAACACCACATATATCATCTGAAGTAGGTGTATCATAACACATATCATCAGCATTATATATTATCTCAGTAATGGATGAATCTGAAACTATCAAATCAAAAGATATAGTATTTGAGTCTCCATCTGTATCGGTAGCATATACACTTAAAGTATATGTTCCATTTTGATCTGGAGTTCCACTTAAAATTCCAGTTAATGAGTCAAAGCTCAAACCATTTGGTAAAACTCCACTTAGTGTATATAGATCAATAGGGTTATTATCTCTATCGTTGGTAAAAGTTGAAATATCAAGTGAATAAGGTTGATTAGTAGTTGCTAACTGTTCATGGATACTATCTATTACAGGTGGTGTATTTGCTGGTTCTGAGTCATCATTTAATATAGTTATGGTAGATACTACATCTCCTCGAGTGTAATACTGAGCACTATTTGAAGATATTTGAAGGTTTACATAAAAAATCTCATCATCTTCGTGTGTCTCATCACCTATCAAATCTATAGTTATCTGTTTCACTTTATCAGCTGATGAAAAAACTATAGTTCCATCATCTTTTACAAAGTCAATATCTTCTATAGCAGTGCCACTTGAGGTGTACCAATCAACTGTAATATCTTTTTTATTTGGACATTCAGATGCGGTTATGGATAGGGTAACTTGTGTAGTTCCATCATTCCCCTCTGCTACTGAAGCTAAAGGTGTAATACTAATAATTGGAGAGTTGGAAGTGTCTGCATGTAATGAAGCATATATACTAAAAATAATAAAAATAGATAAAAGATAAAATCTCATAACAAATCCTTTTTAGTTGACATATCTAGCTATTATAAGACTATCTTTATAAATCCACTATATGAATTTAGATTTAGTTTTTAATAGTGTGGATTATCTGTTTAAAAAACTAGATATTTTTTCAGCTACACCATATTTACTATTATCAGGAAGTATAACTTGAGCTGCTCTTTGGTTATCTACATTAAAAACTAATGGTCCAACAAAGTTTACAGCAGAATCTTCAATAGGTGTTTGAGTTAAAACTATATTGAGAATGAGAAGATTCGATTTTTCATCTATATCTAATATATCTCTTACTTTATCTGGTATTTCAAAGTCGTATTCTCTAAGAACAAATGGATTTATGAGTGTAAAAGATATATGATCATCATCACAAGATTGAAGTTTCATAAATATTTCATCTATTTTTTTAAGCTCCATCTCTTTTAAATTTTCAAATCCTAAAAGTGGCACCCTCATATTAAATTTCATAACAAGACCTTTTACTAAATTGTGCAATTATAACTTTGTGAAGCATAAATTATACCTAATTTAATGAGTGTTATATATCTTTTGGATAAAATATCAAAATATTTGATAATCACTGTGTGTGATTTTTACAGAAAGGGTAGTTATGAATTTTAAACTCAATGCTACATTAGCAATTGTTTTATTATCCATTTTATTTAGTGGATGCTCTAAAAAAGAGGTTAGTGAATACAACAAGCCAGCACTTTACTGGTATGAGAAGATGACAAACTCTATCTCTAGAGGTGAACTTGAAAAAGCTGATAGTTATTATTCTTCACTTCAAGGTGAACATATTAGCTCCCCTTTACTTCCAGAAGCTACTATGATTTTAGCAATAGCTCATATGAAAAATGAGGAGTATCTATTAGCTGAACATTTTTTGAGTGAGTATGTAAAAAGATATGCTACTGATAATGAAAAAGAGTTTGCAGACTTTTTAAAAGTAAAATCTATGTATATGGCACTTCCAAATCCAAGACGCGATCAAGCTTTAATATCTAATACTATAATGGCTGGTGAAAAATTTAAAAGAGATTACCCATACTCTATGTATAACGGCATGGTTAATACAATGTTAACTAGGCTAAATCTAGGTGAGGTTGTTCTAAATGAGACTATAGCATCTTTATATGATAGACTTGATAAACCCCAATCTGCACAATACTACAGAGATAAGAAACCTCAGGATTGGGTTGACTTTAAAAGTATAGAACGATCAGAGGGTGCATGGTATCGTTCATGGTTTGAGGGTGATGGAACGCAGAGTTGGTACTCATTTATGATACCAGATACCAAAAGTGTTGTTTCAAGAAGTACTGTACAATCTGATGCAAATATAACAGTTGTAAATTCAGGTAAATCAAAACTTGAAGATATACAAGCTATAGAAGATGATTCAGATAACTCATGGATGCCATCATTTTTTAACTCTTGGTTTTCTGAAGATGCAGAGGAGTTAGAGTTAAAAGAGAATATAAAAGAAGAGATACCTGCATTAGATGAGAGGTCATCTGAGCAATTACCATTAGATTAAGGAGTTTTATGAATTTAAATAACTACGGTGAATTTCCAGCAGATATCCCTGTAATAGCAGAGGATGATATATTTTTATACCCTTTTATGATCTCTCCTATCTTTTTAAGTGATGATAGTAACATTAAAGCAGCTACAAAAGCTATGGAAGATAACTCTCTTGTGATAGTTTGCCCAACAAAAACTGGTGAAGAGGGGAAGAGGGATTATGAATCACTTTATGAGGCTGGTGTAGTTGGTTCGATTATGCGTAAAGTAGCACTTCCAGATGGTAGAGTCAAAATACTTTTTCAAGGACTCTCTCGTGCAAAACTTTTAGAAAAAGTTGATGAAGAGCCTCTTGTTGCAAAAGTTGATGTGATAGATGCTATTAATGTAAATACACCAAAAACAAATGCTATTTTGGAGATAGTTAGGGAGAAAGTGAGAACTTTATCTGGTGTTAGTAACTACTTTCCTCCAGATTTACTTAAAACTATAGAGGAAAATCATGATCAAAATAGGATTATAGAACTTATCTGCTCAACTGTTAAGTTAAAAAAAGAGCAAGCTTACAAGATGTTTGTTGAGGAAGATACTGAAAAAAGACTTTTAAATCTAACAGATTATCTAATAGAACAAATCGAGGCTAATAAACTTCAAAAAGAGATTAGGGGTAAAGTTCAATCTCACATAGAAAAAGTAAATAAAGAGTACTTTTTAAAAGAGCAGTTAAAACAGATACAGCGAGAACTTGGAACTGATACTGCAAGAGATGAGGAGATAGAGGAGTATAGAAAAAAACTAGAGGATAAAAAATCTAAAATATCAGCAGAAGCGTATAAAGAGATAAAAAAGCAGATAGATAGATTCTCTAGAATGCATCCAGACTCTTCAGATGCGTCTATGACTCAAACCTATCTTGATTGGGTTTTAGAGATCCCTTTTGGGGAATATGCAAAAAAATCACTTGCTATCTCAAATGTTCAAAAACAGTTAGATAGTGATCACTTTTCTCTAAAAAAACCAAAAGAGAGGATAGTTGAGTACTTTGCTGTTCGTGAGCTTATGGAGCTTAGAGGTTCAAAAGAGAAGAACCGCTCAGGTGCTATCCTTTGTTTTTCAGGACCTCCAGGTGTTGGTAAAACATCTTTGGCTAACTCTATAGCTACTGCACTAAAGAGACCACTTGTTCGCATAGCACTTGGTGGGCTTGAAGATGTGAATGAGCTAAGAGGCCATAGAAGAACTTATGTTGGAGCGATGCCAGGACGCATCACTCAAGGGCTAATAGATGCTAAAAAGATGAACCCTGTTGTGGTTTTAGATGAGATAGATAAGGTTAGTATGTCACATAGGGGTGACCCAACTGCTGCACTTTTAGAGATACTTGACCCTGAACAAAACAGTGAGTTTAGAGATTATTATCTAAATTTCAATATTGATCTTAGTGATGTGATATTTATAGCTACAGCAAATGATGTTGGCAAGATCCCAGGTCCTCTTCGTGATAGGATGGAGTTTATCAGTGTAAGCTCATATACACCTCAAGAGAAGTATGAGATAGCTAAACAATACCTAATCCCTCAAGAGCTTAAAAAACATGGTCTTAAAAAGGGTGAAGTTAGCATCACAAAAACAGCACTAAAAGAGCTTATACATGGGTTTACTCGTGAGGCAGGTGTTAGAAATCTAAGAAGAAAGATAGCAGATATGAGTAGAAAAGCTGCTCGTGAGATTTTGGAAAATCCAAAAATAGATCATATATCTGTAACTATTAAA
>JAFGVR010000100.1 GCA_016937915.1 Campylobacterales bacterium
ACTACCAAACAGATACACCTCTCCACTTTTAAAAAACTCTTTAAAATATTTTTTATCGTATCAATATATTTTTTTGATAATCTCACCCATCACCTCCCAGTATCCAGCTTTTGTACTACCCACTCTTTTTATAACCCCATCTCTTTTTAGTCTTGAGATATGCTCTTTTATGGTATCTCTCCCCTTCTCTAGATGTACCATAAGTTCATTTATTTAGTTTATATTCTATTTGATTTGTCTCTACCAAATCAATCCTCTCTTAGCAGTTCATACAACTTCTGCATCTGCTTATCTTTATCAAATACTCTTTTTACTTTTCCATATCCACCATCAGCTATACTATTTTTCAACTCTTTATCCGCATAAAGCATCTCTATCTTTTTAGCCAACTCTTTAGCATCTCGCTCAAACAAAACTCCATTAACCCCATCTTCTATTATCTCAAGAGGTCCACCTTTTGCAGTGGCTATGACAGGTACTTTATTTACCATAGACTCTATCACCACAAGCCCAAAAGTCTCGTTTGTTGTGGCTAAAACTGTAGCATCACAAAGTTTTATATGCTCATTTATCTCTTTTGTAAAACCTGTAAAAACCACTTTATCTTCGATGCAAAGTTGTTTTACTTTATCTTTTAGCTCTTGTAAATAGCCCTCATCCATAGTATGCCCAACTATCAAAAGCTTTATATCCAAATCTTTTAACTCTTTTATAGCATCTATCACCAAGTACTGCCCTTTAGGCTCTTCGATGCGACCTACTATCCCTATAGTAAACTTATCTTTTAAGTCATACTTCTCTTTTAAAGCAGCCACTCTATTAGCATCTACCTCTGGCTCATCAACGCCTAAGTAAACCTTCTCTAGCTTTGGTCGAACCTCTTTTGGTATAAACTTCTCTAACTGCTCTTTTACACCATAAGTCACTGCGTGGATAGTGTCTATATTTTTATATATCCATCTATGGTAAAAATCATCTTTAAACCTTGTCATCCCCATGTGTCTGGAGTAGATTATCTTTGGGTTTTTCTTACTCAATACTTTAGCCAAAACTACAGTGATTATATCTTTGTTCCAGTGAAAATGGATGATATCTATATCTTTTTCATCTATTATTTTTGCCAGTTTAAGAGCTGGGATGAGTGGGAAAAACTTACTTCTTTTTAGTTTAAATTTTGCATCACTCTCTATCGCTTTATCTAAAAGTGTATCTGGAGCTACACATACAAAACAGTTTGTTTTTAAGCCAAAATACTCATAACTACTTTTTACAAAAAGCTCCAATCCACCAAGTCCGCTTGATAAACAAAACTCTAAAATATTTTTATTTTTCATCTATATAAATTCACTTTTATCTAAACCTCTTAAAAACTTTAGAAAAATCAAGACAAACATCACAAGTTAGCCCATCAAACTTGTAACTCTCAGTTGTAAAACTACCCTCTTTTTCATACTTTGCACCATTTAGTTTGTAAAGTTTTGCAACCAAATCATCAGGATAAACTAAGATATAATATTTCACTTTTTCAGCTTCATATATCTCAAACTTGTACCTCTCATCCCTTTTTGAACTAGAGCGACTAACTATTTCCACTACAATTTCAGGGACTTTTACAAGGTAGTTTTCATTTGTTTCGCCACAAGTTAAAACAACATCAGGTCTTAAAATAGTGTCGTTGCTTATTTTGTAATCAACACCGCATAAAACTTCACATTTATCATAATTTTCTAGTTGTTTGCGTAGTTCGTAATTAATAACACTTATTGTTGCTTGATGCTTAAGCGTAGATGCTGGTGCCATAGCATAAGGAAAACCATCTATCAGTTCCCAATCCCCATCCCATTTTACATAATCATCATAAGTATAGTATTCTTGATAAACTCTAGCACCCATATTTTAGCCTTTGGCAGATAGTTGAAAATTTATTGATTATATAATAAATTTGCTATAATTCAAATATGACAAAACAAACTTTAAACCCAAATTTTTCGCACTTTAACGAGTTTTTACAAAACATAAAAACTCACTTTGCATCAAACCCTGACACTATTCACAAAGCTAGAAATGAGCTTAAAATCATAAGTTTTAATGATACTGCCACAGTTGTAAAATCTTTTAAAATCCCAAATATCATCAACCAAGTAGTTTATTCATTTTTTAGAGATTCAAAGGCTAAAAAATCTTATGAGTATTCTTTAAAGATAGGTGATTTTACACCAAAACCTATAGGATATATCGAGTTTTATTCATCATATCTTTTAAAAGAGAGCTACTTTGTAAGTGAGAAGTTTGAGTACGATTTTACCATCCGTGAGCCTTTACTTGATGATAATTTTGATGATAAAGATGGCATCTTAAGGGCTTTTGCGAGGTTTAGTTTAAAGCTTCACGATGCAGGGATATTTCACAAAGACTACTCCCCTGGAAATATCCTAATAAAAAAAGATGCTAGTGGATATATCTTTAAAGTGGTAGATATAAACCGCATGGGATTTTTTGAACTCTCCATAGATGATAGAGCTAAAAACTTCTCAAAACTTTGGGCAAGAGATGATGAGCTTGAGATTATTGCTGATGAATATGCCAAACACTTTGATGCTCCAAGTGATTTTGCAAAAAAAATCTGCTACTACTCAAATAAAAACAAAGATATAAAAAACTTCAAAAAACGACTAAAAGGTAAAAAGATAGATGGTTAAAAATATCTCCGCAGTAGTTTTGGCAAAAAACAATGAAAACACCATAGAAAAAACTCTGAAAGCTTTAGAGGAGTTTGATGATGTGGTGGTTTATGACAACGGTTCAACAGATGCCACTATGACCATAGCAAGAGGTTTTAAAAATGTAAATCTGGTTCAAGGGGAATTTAAAGGATTTGGATGGAGTAAAAACCAAGCAGCTTCATTTGCAAAACATGATTGGATAATCATCATAGATAGTGATGAAGTTGTAGATGCAAAGCTACTAGAGACTTTAAAAACAAAAGAGTTAGATGCAAACAAAGTGTATCAGTTAAACTTCAAAGCGTTTTATAAAGATATACAGATAAAACACTGTGGATGGAACAACCAAAAGATAAAAAGACTCTACAACAAAACCAAGACATCATACAACCAAAACGATGTTCACGAAGATATCATAACAGATGGTTTTGATATAGAAGTACTTGATGGAAATGTGGAACACTACAGCTACCATAGCATCTCGCAGTTTATACAAAAAGCTGACCACTACTCAACACTTTTTGCAAAAAACAACGCAGGGAAAAAAAGCTCATCACCAACAAAAGCGTTTTTTAATGGCATCTATTCGTTCATAAAAACTTACATCTTTAAAAGAGGTTTTTTAGATGGGTATGTGGGACTTGTTATATCGTTTTCTCACATGGTGACAAACTTTTACAAGTATATAAAACTTTATGAATTAAATAAAAAATAAAAAAAGAAAGAATTTTTAAAGAGGGGTAACTTAGAAGATTATTTTCTTCTAAGTTCTGTAATACGAGCTGCTTTACCAGCAAGATTTTTAAGATAGTTAAGTTTCGCACGACGAACACGACCACGGCGAACTACAGTTATCTCAGCTATTGAATCTGTATATAAAGGGAAGATTCTCTCTATACCGATACCATTAGCACCGATTTTACGAACAGTAATAGTTTTACCAGTACCTGTACCACGCTTAGCTATACATACACCTTCATAAGCCTGGATACGAGTTTTATCACCCTCTTTAATATTTACTGCTAAACGAACAGTATCACCTGCACGAAAATCTGGAATATTTTTCTCA
>JAFGVR010000101.1 GCA_016937915.1 Campylobacterales bacterium
GATGCAGATATAAAACAGTTTTTCAAAAACCATCTAAACACACCTTTAAACATAGCGATAGTTCCAAACCAAAACTGCTCTATGGCTATGAAAAAATATGCTATCTCAAAAGATATATTTGAGGCAATTGATGATGCTTTTAATGAAAAACTAAGAAGTAAAATAGATATACTGATGTGTAATGAGTTTATAACTTTTAACAAAATAGTTATAGGTGATCTAGATAGTATGAATCAGTTTTTATACAAAGATATGAGCATCTACGCTAAAGTAAAAAAAGTTTTCTCAAATCTTAAAAATATAAAATTTAACAAATACACCCTCACCACATCAAAAGAGCAACAGATTCAAACTGTAGCTACTGCTATTACTGTACTAGAGTACGATGATATAGCAAAAACAGAAAATGTTTTATCTATCCATGATGGAAAACTAAACGCTTTTATACTTGCTCCAACTTCACTTTTATCATATATCGTGTATATCTTAAGTATGTTTTTTTACCAAAAGATCTCACTCTTTTCACTCCCAAAAAGTTTAGGTTTTATCAAAGCTTCAAAACTTAGCATCAGTTCAAATACACCAATGGACTATAAACTAGATAATGACCTCTTAAGTGCAAAAGAGATAGAGCTTTATGTGATTCAAGATGGGATAAACTTGCATCTTGGAAAAGCGTTTGAGTCAAAAGTAAAAAATGATGATATAAAAGTGGATGAGAAAGACAGCATAAAAGTAAACTCCCTCCCAGCTGGTGAGATGAATGAGATGCTCATAAATCGTGGACTTCCACTTTTTAAAAAAGCTGCTGAAGATCAGTTTAGAGAACTTTTTTTAAGCCTAAGAGGTAGTGCAAAATTTTCCTATGTATTTTTAACACTTATGATACTTAGCACCCTTTTAGCTACTACTGGGCTTTTTGCAAACTCTGCACCTGTAATAATTGGTGCTATGATTTTAGCTCCCCTTATGGCTCCGATAGTCTCTCTTGCTATGGGGGGTGGTTAGAGATGAGAAGATGCTCATAAAGCAGAGTGTAAAAACTTTGTCTATAGGGATATTTATGGCGTTACTTTTTTCATGCGTCTATACCCTTAGCATCCCTATAGAGGAGGTAACAGATGAGATGCGAGGCAGACTAAATCCAAACCTGCTTGATTTGATGGTAGCATTTATATCTGGTATAGCTGGAGCTTACGCTTATGCTAAAGAGGAGGTTGCAAAATCACTTGCTGGTGTAGCTATAGCTGTTGCACTTGTACCACCACTTAGTGTAACTGGGATTGGGATCGGTTATGGTGATTTGGGTATGATATATGGCTCATTTTTACTTTTTATAACCAACCTAATAGGGATAACCCTAAGTGCTGCTATAACTTTTATCATCCTTGGGTACTCCCCTATAGCAAAAGCTAAAAAAGGTTTGGTATATACTACTGTTTTAATGAGTGTTATAACCATCCCCCTTATCTACTCTTTTGGAAATCTTATACAAAAAAACGACTACTACCATGAGATCATAACTATAAAAAGTGTAGTGATAAATGAAAAAAAGGTAGATATAAAAGTTATAGATATAAAAAACTCAAAACCTGTTATAGATGTTGAGATACAAACAACAAGTTCAGAGCCTTTGGTCGTAGATGAGTACAAAGAGATAAAAAAACTGATAGAGAAAAAACTTAATAAAAAAATAGCCCTAAAAGTTATACCCAAAATAATAGTTAGTGATTAAATATCCTTTGTTATAATTAACAAACATTTTAACAAAGGATATTGATGAGACTTTATGCCCCTTGGGAGAAGGCTTTTAATAAAATTGCCACGCCATTTGAGCATTTTTTACACGCTCAAACCACAACAGGTTTAGTTTTGATGGGGATGACCATTATCGCCCTCATCTTAGCAAACTCCCCTCTTTCTGATGCTTATGCACACTTTTTTCACATAAATATAGACCTCAATGTCGGTTCATGGAAGCTTTCCCACACATTGCATCACTGGATAAACGATGGGCTTATGGCTATATTTTTCTTTCTCATAGGGCTTGAGATAAAAAGGGAGATACTCGCAGGTGAGCTATCAAATATAAAAGTAGCAATCCTTCCTATACTAGCTGCTATAGGGGGGATGGTGATACCTGCACTTATATATACCGCTATAAACTATGGTGGTGATGGTGCTAAGGGGTGGGGAATACCTATGGCTACAGATATAGCATTTGCCATTAGTGCGTTGGTTCTTTTAGGAAATCGTGTATCCCCTGCTCTTGTCACATTTTTAGTAGCCCTTGCTATTGTAGATGACCTTGGTGCTGTTATAGTGATAGCAGTTTTTTACACTGAGCAGATACAGTATGTTCCGCTGTTTTTAGCAGGTATAGCTTTTTTTATAATGGTTGCATTTAACCGTTTTGGTATCCATGCGATACTTCCTTACTTCATAGTTGGGCTTTTCATGTGGTTTTTTATGCTTGAATCAGGAGTTCATGCTACCATAGCTGGAGTGATAGCAGCCCTTAGCATCCCATCAAGACCAAAACACGCTCCACTTGATTTTACACAACATACTAAAAATCTTTTAGATGAGTACGACAACTACCCAGTGGCGACTGATCACACGATGCATGAGCGACAAAAAGCGATTCTTCAAAACATAAAAGACAAGATTGATCAAGTCGGCACACCTGCTGCTAGACTAGAACACGGTTTGCATCTGCCTGTAGCACTCATAGTGATACCACTTTTTGCACTTGCAAACGCTGGTATAGCTATAGATTTTGGCTCAATCTCAAACACTATCACCCAAAGCGTATCACTTGGCATCATACTTGGGCTTATAGTTGGTAAAACTTTGGGGATAGCTGGAGTTGCATGGGTAGCCATAAAACTAGGAATTGCAAAACTTCCACAAGATAGCACCATGAGCCAAATCTTTGGTGTGGCGTTTTTAGGTGGCATCGGATTTACCATGTCTATATTTGTATCAGACCTTGCATTTTTAGGTAACGATGCGCTGATACTTCAAGCAAAAATAGGGATACTTGCAGCATCACTTTTTGCTGGACTTTTTGGTTACTTTTGGCTTAGATTTGTAGCTAAAAAACCTCAAGAGTCTTTAAATAATTAAAAGGAATTAATCTATGAAAAAAATATTCATATCACTGTTTATCATAACCGTTGCATTTTTAAATGCTCAAAATATAAAAGTAGGCTCTAGCGTAAATGAGTTTAATAGCTATGAGTTTAAAACTCCACATGACAAAAAAGTTGATGTTGCAAAAGATACTAAAATGGTAATTGTAACTTTTGAAAAAGATGCAAGTAATGTTGTAAATGAGTACTTTACAAAACAAGATGCAAACTTTTTAGAGAATCACAAAACTGTTGTGATAGCAGATATAAATAAGATGCCAAGCCTTGTTACAAAGTTTTTTGCACTTCCAAAACTAAAGAAGTTCAAACACACAATCCACTTACACTATGAGGAGGAGTTTCAAAATAATGTACCACACAAAGAGGAGAGTATAACTGTTATAAAACTTGAAAATGAAAAAGTAACAGATATATCTTACATAAAAACATCACAAGAGTTAGATAAACTTTTTAACTAGGAGATAGTTATGAATCTTAGAAAATTACACATAAAAATAGGGGTTATTTTAGCCCCTTTTTTTATCTTGGCATCTATTAGTGGGATGTTACTTCTTTTTAGAAAAACTGAACTTTACTCAAAAGATATGAAATCGTTTTTAGTTAGCATCCACACATGGGAGATAGTAGCTCCGTATGTTGGAATGTTTCTAGGGCTTGGACTTTTATTTATGAGTGTGAGTGGACTTTATATGTACTTTAAGAAAAAATAAAGATATTGCTCTAGAGCAATATCTTACTTGCTATAGCCATAGCAGCACTCTCTGAACGCATAACCATGGGGTTTTTTAACATAAAAACCTCTTGGGATTTTAAAAACTTCCTCTCATCTTTTGAGAAACCACCCTCACATCCTATAAGTACACTCTCAAAACCGCTTGAGTCCTCTAAAGTGTTCTCACAAAAATCAAACACTTTTGTATCAGGGTGTTTAGTTATAAACTCTTTTATATTTTTACAGTTATCAAACTCCATCATATCTGTTCGACCACATTGTTGCATCGAAGCTTCCAAAATCCTCTCAAACCTTGAAAAGTCCATCTTGAAATTTTTTTGACTTCTATCACACGATATGAAAGTTATCTTACTAACTCCAAGCTCATTTAGAGATGCTAACACTTTTTCAACTGATTTTGAATCGATGATGCACCACCCTATGTGGAGATTTTTAAGTGGTTTTACCTCATTTATCTCAGAGTTTATAAGCTCAAGCTCCATATCTCTACCATCTAAATTTACAACTTCATAACTATGAAGAATTTTTAGATCATCTTTAGCCCTAAAAGCTATGGTATCACCAACACTATGGCGGCGAACTTTTGCAAGATACTTAAAAAGCTCCCCTTTTACTTTTATCTTTTGTTTAGATGCATCTTCATGTAAGATATATATCACAGAGTTACCCACATCCAAGTTGATATACCAAGAACTAAAACTATCTCGATTTGAAATATCTTAAAAGCAAAACTCTTGTAGTTTTGAAGTGCGTTTTCCTCTTTTGGATTTGTAAACTTTAGTTTTTTCATCCTCTTTGCTTCAAGGATAATATACACAACAGCTATAGTTATCATCAAGATATTTTCTATCGTAAAATCAAGATGTTTAGCCGCCATCATCACAGCACCTGTAAAAGAAACTGCTGCTATCCCTATCCCACCGTAAGGGTTAAAAAGCCTCATCGCTCTTTTATACTTCACTATATCTTTAGCAGTTACTAAAAACAACACATTTGTCAAAAAGACACCCAA
>JAFGVR010000102.1 GCA_016937915.1 Campylobacterales bacterium
CTAAAAAATTTGTAACTCCCCTTTCATTTGAAACTTTAACATCAAATCAAGTTCTAGATGATGAAAATGAATCATGGGCAAATGAACATAATCATATAAAAATAACTCAGTGGGCTGATCTATTTGTAATAGCTCCTTGTACTGCAAATACAATCGGAAAACTTGCAAATGCCATAGCAGACAATATGCTTACACAATGTGCATTAGCTTACCCAAATAAAAAAATAATCGCACCATCTGCAAATACAAATATGATAAACAATCCTATAACAAAAGCAAATTTAAAAATGCTAGCAATTGCGAACTATGAAATAGTTGATACTCAAGTAAAAGAGCTTGCCTGTAAAGTAAATGGTGATGGAGCGATGGCTGAGCCTATTGATATTTTTTTCAAATCAGCTAGAGAGCTTCTAAGAGATGATTTTTATACAGATAGAATGGTTATAGTAACAGGTGGCGGCACACTTGAGAAGATAGATGAGGTTAGATACCTTTCAAACTTCTCAAGCGGCAAGATGGCTTCTGCCCTAGCTACTGCACTTTATTGTCGTGGTGCTGATGTAAATCTCATAGCTACCCGTTTTGATGCAGAGCTGCCAAAAGAGATACACACTATAAAAGTTGAGAGTTCAGATGAGATGTTTGAGTACTTAAATGATTCCATAAGAGTTGCAAAAAAAGGGAAACTATCTCGTGCAAGTCTAATGAACAATGAAAATATCCATCTTATACAAAAAAAACCATATCTTTTTATGGCTGCTGCAGTTAGCGACTACATACCTGAATTTAAACAAGATGGGAAATTGAAAAAAGAGAATCTTGGTGAACAATTTAATCTATCTTTAAAACAAAACATAGATATATTAAAAAGTATAGATAAAGATGGGATAATTACAGTCGGATTTAAAGCTGAGATGGATGAAAATAAAGCATTAGAGAATGCAATATTAATGTTAGAGAAAAAAAATTTAGACGCAGTTTGTTTAAACATACTCAAAAATTCATCTAGTTTTGGAAAAGAAAACAACAAAATAGAGTTTATAACTAAAGAAAAAAACACTTCAATAGCAGATGCAGATAAGCTTAGTGTATCTTTTGAGATACTAAGGTATGCAGAGGGATTAAAATGAATAAAGTAAAACATATAGCTATAATTATGGATGGAAATGGCAGATGGGCGGAACTTCAAGGTAAAAAAAGGGTTAAAGGGCATGAAAAAGGGGCGGAAGTTGTTAAAGATATAACAACATTTTGTTCAAACTACCCAGAAGTTACGAGATTAACACTATATGCTTTTTCTACAGAAAATTGGAAAAGACCAAGATTAGAGGTTGAATTTTTAATGAAACTATTGGATAGATATCTAAAAAATGAACTTCAAAATTACCTTAATAATAACATCCGATTTGAACCAATTGGTGATATGAGTGGCTTTTCTAAATCTCTTCAAAGAACTATCAAAGATGTAGAAGAAAAAACTGCCCACTGTAATGGGCTTATACAATCACTTGCACTTAACTATGGCTCTAAAGATGAAATAGTAAGAGCTGTAAATAAGCTAAAAAACTTAGATGCAAAGATCACTGAAGAGAGTTTAAATAATGCACTAGATTGTAAATGTGATGTAGATATACTTATAAGAACTGGTGGAGACCACAGATTATCAAATTTTTTATTATGGCAAGCGGCTTATGCAGAGCTATTTTTTGTAAATAAACTTTGGCCAGATTTTGGAGTAGATGATCTTCAAGAAATAATGGATAGATTTTATGGCATCGAAAGAAGATTTGGGGGACTTAAATAGTGGAGCTTTTTTTTGTTTTCATTTTTGGTATAGTTTTTGGCTCATTCTTAAATGTTGTTATACTTAGAATCCCAAAACAAGAGAGTGTTGTATTTAACGCATCTCACTGCCCAAAATGTAAAAACAAACTAAAAATATGGCACAATATCCCACTATTTTCTTGGATTTTTTTAAAAGGTAAATGTGGGTACTGCAATGAAAAAATATCTATCCAATACCCATTAATAGAGTTAGTCTCTGGTATTATTTTTATTCTTTTAACACTAAAACTTGGTTTTGGACTACCACAACTTTTTATAGCATTTAGTTTTTTAACCCTTTTAGCACTTAGCATAATAGATTTTAGATATAAGATGGTTCCAGACTCATTAAATCTTTTAGCTATTATTTTTGCTATTTTTGGGGCTTGGAGTGTTTTAGGTATATTTGAAAACTTTAAAAATGCCCTTTTATTTGCTGGTGGATTTACCTTGCTTAGATTTGCACTTTCTTACTATCTTACATCTTCTGTATTTAGGGCTGGACTAAAAACAAAAACAACTTGGAATAAAAACTATGATAGAACACCTTTTATAGAAGCTATGGGTGAAGGTGATATCATGGTAGCAGCTACTATGGGTGCATTGCTCGGTATTGAGCTGACACTTGTAGCTATATTTTTATCTGCTATATTAGCATTACCTGTCATGCTTATGTTAAGAGGAAAAAGTATGGAGGAGCAAAGAGTACCTTATGTACCATTTTTAACACTTGCCACATTTATAGTCTATATATACGATTCACCTATTTTAGCCTATATTGAGGCAAATTATTAAATGAATCAACTTA
>JAFGVR010000103.1 GCA_016937915.1 Campylobacterales bacterium
CTATCAACTACCGCTATGGGTTTGAGCTAGGTGAGTTTAACAAGATAGAAGATAGCATCAAAAAAATAAATGAGATGGTAAAAAAACAAAAAGATAAGATAAAAAGTGTTGAAACACTCTTTCATTCATTTGAGAAAAAAGTTGATGCCAAAAAAGAGAGACTAACCAAAGAGATAACAAAACTTGAGCTTTTAAAAGAGGAGTTTAACCCGCTTGAACTTGAGGAGAACATCTCAAATGCAAGTAAGTATGAGGGTGTTTTAAAAGATTTAGACGCCAAAAAGTACAGCCGCTTAAAACTCAAAGAGGAGCAAACATCAGCTCTAAAGGAGTTAGAACAAGAGATAGAGCAGTTGGAGTACAAGATAAAAAACACTATCCCAAATGAGGTGAGAAAAATCATCTATAACTTAGAGGAGATGGAGAGAAACGAGCATCAAAGCCGTAGGGTTGAGATAGAAAAAGAGTTTGAAAACCTAGAAGCTAAAAATAGTGATGCGATAAAAAAATATGATGCCCAGATAGAGGAGTTAAAAAGTTCTAAAAACTCCATCGAGTCAAAGGTGTTTGATGAGCAAAGAGATGCAAAAGAGAGATATGAAAAAGAGACAAAAAAACTAGAGTTTGATAAAAAAACAACTCAAGATACTCTAGAAGATAGACAAAACAAGATCTCAAAACTAAAGATAAAAAAGAGAGATATTGAGTTTGAGCTTGATGAGCATGAGAAAAAATATAAAAAATTAAGAGCTGAAAATGCAAAAGAGTTGGCATCTAAAAAGAGATTTTACGATAATAAGATAGCAAACGCAAAAGCGATACTCTACCCACCAAAAAATAGCCTAAACGAGTTTTTATCAAACGAGATAGATGGGTGGGAGGAGAGTGTTTACCCTATCATCGATAAAGACCTTCTAAAACGCTCATGTGATGAGCTAAACCCACAGGTGATAGATGCCACTAACCCCATAGGTTTTAAACTAGATACAAAAACTCTAAGCCACATCCCAACAAAAGATGAAGCACTAAAGCAGATAGAGGATGCTAAGTATGCAAAAAGGGAGCTTTTGAGAAACTCAAAAAAGGTGTATAAAACAAACATCTCAAACCTTGATGAGAAAAAAAATGAGATCATCTCAAATCTGGAATCGTCTAAAAAAGAGATAGATAACCTCATAGATGAGAACTCAAAAGATAGTGCATCGCTAGAGAAAATCTATAACAACATAAAAGATAAAACCGAAAAACTAAAAGTAGAGCTTGATGCTATAGAGTCCAAATATAAAAAATCAAAAGATGAGTTACTCCAAAAGATGCACTCTTTGGAAAATCTAAAAAAAGAGATGAGAGATGAGTCGCAAAAACTCTCAAAAGAGAAACAAAAAGAGTTCGCAAAAAATGATGAGATAAGGGATTTTAACCTAAACGCTATTAGGAAAAAAGAGACCACAAAAGGTAAAGAGGAGATAAAAAAAGTTCAAGATAAGATAGATACTTTAAACACTCAAAAAAAATCTTTGGATGAAAATGAGATGATATATAGACTCTCAAAAGAGATAAATCTACTTGAAAAGCAGATGAAAATCATAACTGATGCCATAAGATTTTTGGAAAAGTATGATGAGCATAAAGATGAGATAGAGAAACTTCCACTAAAGCAAAGTGAGTTTAGCAGATATAAAAAATATTATGACGGTAGAAAAGAGCTGGTTTTTAGAGTTGTAAAAACAGTTGATGCAAAGATAGCATCTCTAAATGATGAAAAAAATGCCCATGAGAGCAGACTTAAAAAGTACGATGTTGGGATAAAAAAAGTTCAAACTCTAAAGCTAGAGATAGGGGAGGAGATGCTAGAGTGTGAGGAGTTTTTAGTTGAGATTATCGAGGATTATGAAAATATCTTAAGTGAGTATAGAACTAAAAAATCAAAATTTAGAGAGCTGATAGATAGGCTAAAAAAACTAGAATCCCACTCCATCATAGAGCTAAATTTCAATCTAGAAAACTTCTCAGAGGTTAAGAGTATCGGTGAGCTTGACAACATACTTGATAGTTTAAGTGAGCTTGATAGTTTTGAGAAAAATAAGTACGAGAGTGAGAAAAAAAGGGCTCACAATAACTTTGATTCGTTTTTAAGAAATACAATCCCTAGCAAACTTCAAAGTTTTGATGATTTGGAAAATGAGTTTGAAAAAGCGAAAAACTCCATAAACAAGAGTCTCTCAAACGCTGATTTTGGGGTGATAAAAGAGATAAGACTTGTGATGGATAGCCTTAAAAATAAAAACGACTCCATCGCATCGCTGCTTCAAGAGTTATCAAAAAAAGTGCGTGATACTACAAACCTCTACTCAAATAAATCTTTATTTTATTTTGATGTGGCAAAATCGGTTGGAAATATAGAGGATATAAAAAACATACTAGAAGAGGTGAAGAAAAAAGGCTCAAACGGTTCTATAAACCTTTTTGATACCATAGATTTATCTATCTCTTATGTGGAAAATGGAAGAAAAGTTGAGAATAAACTAAACATTAAAGATGAAAGCTCATCAGGGGGAAATATCCTTTTAAAAGTGGCTATTGCTATGTCAATCCTTAACAGATATGCTAAAAAAACAACTGGTGAGACACCGTTTTTCCTCATCATAGATGAGGTTTCAAAACTTCAAAGTAAAAACCAAGAGTTGATTCGCAGTTACATAAATGAAAACGGTTTTAAAACACTTTTCATAACCCCAGACCCAGCCTACCCAGACCCAAAAAGAGCGATATATTATACATTTAAAAATATCCAAGAAGAGGGTGAGCATCTAGAGATCAGACAGATGAATATAATTTAGGAGTCAAAATGTTAGAAAAAATTGAGTTAGAAAAGATAGTAGAGATAGCAAAAGATGCTGGTGAAGTTGTGATGGAGATCTACAAAAGAGATTTTGCAGTTGAGTACAAAGATGACAAATCACCTCTAACAGAGGCTGATTTAAAGGCAAATGAGTTAATCTGTTCAACTCTAAAAAAACTTTATCCTGCTATCCCCATAATGAGTGAAGAGAATAAAGAGGTGGAGTATGGGATTAGAAAAGGTTGGGATTACTACTGGTGCATCGACCCCATAGATGGGACAAAAGAGTTTGTGAAAAAAAATGATGAGTTTACGATCAACATAGCACTTATGAAAAAAGATACTCCAGTTTTAGGTGTGGTTTATGCTCCAGCTATTGGTAAAATCTATAGTGCAAAAAAAGGGTGTGGGGCATATTTGAACTTCCAAAAACTACCTTTAAAGTTAGAGAAAAAACACTTCACCGTAGTAGCTTCAAAGTCGCATCTATCAGATGAGACCAAAGCGTTTATAGAGGCTTTAAAACAAAAGCATCCAAACCTAGAGGCAAACTCAAGGGGAAGCTCACTTAAGCTTTGTATGGTAGCTGAGGGTAGTGCAGATATATACCCAAGAGTCTCACCAACCATGGAGTGGGACACGGCTGCTGCAGATGCGATAGTGCGTGAAGCTGGGAAGATGACATACATATACGATGAGAGCATTTCAGCACTAGAGTATCTTGAAAATCAAGATAGACTAAAACCTGTGGTTTACAATAAAGAGAATCTTTTAAATAGTTTTTTTATAGTTTGTTGAAACTTTAAGGATTTTTTAGATAAAATTTCACCATCGTTTGACTTCTAAAATAATCCCTCTGTGATTAGAAGTTGTAAGCAAACGCCAAAATGGCGGTAAGAGGCACAATAAAACTACAATTATTTTATTCTGCAGATACCCCCAAATTTATTTTTTACAGGACACAATATATGACAGTAATTAGACTTACTCGTATGGGAAGAAAAAAGCAACCATTTTACCGTATTGCGGTAACAGATAGCCGTAAGCGTAGAGATGGTGGTTGGATTGAACTTATCGGACACTATAACCCGATGAATGATGACAAAACTTTAGTAGTTGATAACGAAAGACTTGACTACTGGTTAAGCGTTGGTGCTAAAATGAGTGACCGCGTTAAAAAGATAACCGGTCGTTAATCATGATCGCTGATTTTGTCGCACATTTTGCTAAACTTGTAGCAACTCATCCAGAAGATGTAAAAGTTGATGTAAATACTAGCGATGAAATAACGCAGATAGTTCTTTATGCAAATCAAGCTGACATAGGTAAGCTTATAGGCAAAGAGGGCAAGATGATTGGTGCTATAAAAACTGTTATCTCTGGTTGCAAGGCTAAAGATGGTGTGAGTTATAGGATTAATGTTGAAGCAATCTAAAAAAGAACTGATTCAAATCGCTACTTTAGGTAAAGTAGTTGGGCTTAAAGGTGATTTGAAATTACATATAAATAGTGATTTTCCTGAGCAATTCGTAGCTGGAAGAAGTTTCATAGTCAATGAAAAAGAGACTATAACCCTAAGTGATGTAAATCACCAAAGAGGTTTAGTAAAGATTCAAGGTTATGAAAATCCTGATGATGTTAGGAGATTCACAAATGCTAAACTTTATACTACTATAGAAGATACTAGAAAAAATTGTCACCTTGAAGAGGGTGAGCATTTTTGGTTTGATATAGAGGGGTGTAGTGTTTATGAAAATGGTAAAGCACTTGGTGTAGTTAGTGAACTAGATAGAATTTTAGATAATAACTACCTAAATATAAAAACAGATGAAGCATTAGTTGAGTCTGGATTTGCTAAATCATTTTTATTGCCATATAACAATATGTTTATAATCGATAAAGATGTAGAAAATAAAAAGATCACCGCTACTGGTGCTATGGATATTTTAGAAGCATCTTAATGAGATTTACATTTGTAACATTATTTAAAAGTTTAGTAGAGGGTTACTTTAGTGATTCGATACTTAGTCGTGCTATCGATAAAGATATCATAGATGTTGATTATCTAAATCCTAGAGATTATTCTCAAAATAAACACCAGAAGGTAGATGATACCGCTTTTGGCGGTGGAGCCGGTATGGTTATGTATCCTCAACCACTTTGGGATGCATTGGAAGATTTAAAAAAGCAAAATGAAGATGTTTACATCATTTTTTTGACACCTGTTGCAAAACAGTTTGTTCAAAATGATGCTAAAAGACTCTCTAAAAAATCTCATATAGCCTTTGTGAGCGGCAGATATGAGGGGATAGATGAGAGGATAATCGAGAATTTTGCTGATGAAGTGTTTTCTATAGGTGATTATATATTAACAGGTGGGGAACTTCCATCACTTGTAATGTGTGATGCCATAAGTAGAAATGTAGATGGTGTTTTGGGAAATAGTGATTCTTTGAGTGTGGAGAGTTTTGAGTCTTCACTTCTAGAAGCACCCACTTTTTCAAAGCCTCAGGTATATAATGAGATGGAAGTTCCCTCAGAGTTTTTAAAGGGAAACCATAGTAAGATTCGCTCACTAAAATTGTCTTTGTCTGAGTCAAAAACGAAGTTTTTCAGACCAAAGCAGCTCTTAAAGCATAAAGCTGAGCAAAGGTTATCTTAAAACCATTCTAAATAAAATTAAGGACTAAC
>JAFGVR010000104.1 GCA_016937915.1 Campylobacterales bacterium
AGTGTAAAAAAGAAGGTTGAAAATAGAGATTTTGATTTAGAGTTAAATGTTACAAATTCAGAAGAGATTTTGGAAGATTTAAGTGATAGTGTAAATAATGAAAATGATATAAATCAAACAAAAAAAGAGATATATTTGGATGAAAATTTAGTAGATGATGAAAATCTTTCTGTTGTCAAATCTTTAAAAATTATTCCAAGAACAAAGCTCTGGGTTGGTTATATTGATATAGAAACAAATAAGCATTATGAAAAAATTGTTGTTAAAGATATTATAGATTTAGATACAACTAAAGATTGGCTTATACTTTTAGGACACAGTTATGTTGATATTGAGGTAAATGGTGATACAAAAGAGTTTAGTGGAAAAGAGAATTTGAGATTTTTGTATCAAAATTCAGAACTGAAAATTATCACAATTGATCAATTTAAAGCATTAAATAAAGGTAAAAAGTGGTAAAAATATTTTTTATATTATTTGTCTTATTTGTAAATATATTTGGTGATGATTTATTAAATAATAAAATATCAACTTTTATAGATAGGGATAAATATATAGAAAATAAAGATTTTATAGATATTATTTTTACACCATCAAGTGCGTATTATATAAATGGCAGGATAGATGATGTAAAAGTTATAAAAACATTAAAAGACAATGGTCTTTTAAATCTTTTTTTTGATAAGCCAAAAGAGATCAGTTTACAATTTAAAACCAGTGGTTCTCCGATATTTTTTTTAAAGATTATGGGGGATGCACTTAGATACATGGGATATTATAGATATATTACTACAGAGTCAAATTTAAATGTTTCAGAGTTTACATGGAGTATCTCTTTAACTTCAGAGTATGCAACTGATCCTTTAGTGCTTCAAGATGAACTTTTAAAAAGAGGTTCAAAAATTGTAGATATTACAAGAATCTCTCAAACAGAGTGGGTGTATAGCATCGATATGGATAATGCTCATCTAGATTTAACAAAACTTGAAGTCGGTCAAGGTGTGGAACTTAAACGCTCTTTATACGCTCACTGGCTTGATGTATCTGATGTTGATAGCTTAAGTATAAAAGGCTCTTTTAGAAATAGCTGGTATCCATACATTACATTCTATGACAGCTCTATGCATCTTTTAAAAGTTATAAAAGATGATACTAAAAAAGTTGGTTTAAACCTTGAGATACCTCCACATACCACATATATGAAGATATCTGATCTATACACTTTAAAAAATATCAAAGACCCACTTCAAATAACTCCAAAAAGTTCAAGATAGATAAATTTTATTTTGATAGAATTCGAAAAATATTTTAATTAATGTATCACAGTGTAAATTTCCACTGTAAAGGAACCTCATGTTTGATGAAATAAAATTTAATAGAGTTGAGAGACTTCCAAAGTATGTATTTGCTGAAGTCAATGAGATTAAGATGGCTGAGCGTAGAGCTGGTAAAGATGTTATCGACTTCTCTATGGGTAACCCTGATGGTGACACCCCTGAGCATATTCGCGAGAAACTTATTGAATCAGCCCAAAAAACAAAAACACATGGTTACTCAACTTCAAAAGGGATTCCTAAACTTTTGATGGCAATATCTGATTGGTATAAAAGAAGATATGGATGTGATCTTGATCCTATGACTGAGTGTGTAGCTACAATGGGTTCTAAAGAGGGTTACGCACACTTAGCGTACGCTATTACAAATCCTGGTGATGTAGCAGTAGTTCCAGATCCAACATATCCTATCCATGAGTACGCATTTATCCTAGCTGGTGGTAATGTTGTAAAGTTTGGTATAGAGTTTGATGAGGATTATAGAGTAAAAGAGGATAAGTTCTTTGAAGATCTTGACCGTGTTTTTAAAGAGTGTTCACCTAAACCAAAGTATGTATTGGTAAACTTTCCACATAACCCATCAACTGCAACAGTTACACAAGATTTTTATGTTCGTCTTGTAGCTATGGCAAAAGAGAAGAGATTTTATGTTATAAGTGACATCGCTTATGGTGATATAACTTTTGATGGTTATGTTACACCATCAATTATGAGTGTAGATGGTGCTAAGGATGTAGCGGTTGAGTCTTTTACACTTAGTAAATCGTATAACATGGCTGGATGGCGTGTAGGTTTCTTTGTTGGTAATAAAAGATTAATTGGAGCGCTTCAAAAGATAAAATCATGGCTTGATTATGGTATGTTTACACCTATACAAGTAGCTGCAACTATCGCTTTAAATGGTGATCAGCAGTGTGTAAAAGATATAGTAGATAAATATGACCATAGACAAGAGGTTTTATTAGAAGCTTTTGATAGAGCTGGATGGAAGATAAGAAAAAATCACGCATCTATGTTTGTGTGGGCAAAACTACCTGAGTGTGCAGCTCATCTTGGAAGTTTAGAATTTTCAAAAAGACTTCTAATAGAAGCTGGTGTAGCGGTAGCTCCAGGGATCGGTTTTGGTGAGTATGGTGAGGGTTATGTTCGCATCGCACTTATAGAAAACGACAACCGCATCCGCCAAGCTGCAAAAAACATCAAGACATTTTTAAAGCAGTTTGAAGAAAAAAATTAATCACACTATTATGAGAAAATAAATTTAAGGAATATATGTATGTTAAAAGTAGGGATTTTAGGCGTTGGAACTGTAGGAACGAGTGTAGCTCAAATATTAAAAGACAATGCTGATGTAATCTCTGCAAGAGCAGGTTGTGAGATAGTTGTAAAGAGTGGTGTTGTTAAAAATCTAGCAAAAGATAGAGGTCTTGATATCATCATAACAGATAATGTAGATGATGTTTTAAATGACCCTGAGATAGACGTAGTAGTTGAGCTTATGGGCGGAGTTGATGAGGCTTATGCTGCTGTTAAAAAAGCACTACAAAATGGCAAAGATGTTGTAACTGCAAACAAAGCACTTTTAGCATACCACAGATACGAACTTCAAGATTTGGCAAAAGATCAAGCATTTGAGTATGAAGCTGCAGTTGCTGGGGGAATCCCAATCATAAACGCACTTCGTGATGGACTTACAGCTAACCATATAGAGTCTATTATGGGGATATTAAACGGTACTTGTAACTATATGATGACAAAGATGGCTAATGAGGGTGTAGCTTATGATGCTGTTTTAAAAGAGGCACAAGAACTTGGTTACGCTGAGGCTGATCCAACTTTTGATGTGGGTGGTTTTGATGCTGCTCACAAACTTCTTATCCTTGCATCTATTGCGTATGGTATAGATGCGAAACCTGAAGATATACTCATAGAGGGGATAGATAAAGTATCTAGCGAAGATGTTGCATTTGCAAAAGAGTTTGGTTACGCTATCAAACTTCTAGGGATTGCAAAAAAAGATGGTAGTGAGGTTGAGCTTCGTGTCCACGCTGCACTTATCTCAAAAGATGAGATGATAGCAAAGATAGATGGTGTTATGAATGGTGTGAGTGTAGTTGGTGACAAAGTTGGTGAGACGCTGTACTACGGACCTGGTGCTGGAGGAGATGCAACTGCTAGTGCAGTTATAGCAAATATAGTTGACATAGCAAGAGCTGGAAAAAGATCACCGATGCTAGGGTTTGATAAACCTATGGAGGGTAAACTAACTCTAAAATCAACTGATAAGATAGAATCAAAATACTACCTTCGCATCAATGTTTCAGACAAAACAGGTGTACTTGCTCGCATCACTAAACTATTTGAGAATAATAACATCTCAATTCAAACTATAGTTCAAAAATCAACATCTAAAACAGATGCAAATCTGCTTATCTCTACACATACTGCTATGGAGAAAGATATACAAAATCTTATCAAAGAGATAGAAGCTTTAGATTTTGTAAACAAAACTCCAGTTATGATAAGAATCGTATAAGAATTTTTTATTCTTATATGATTATTAATTATCCTTTTTTTTGACTAACTTTTAAATTCTTTAAAAGATAACACAGTAAAATCATCTAACTTATTTTTGGAAATCGTATGGAAAACTTAGAAACAATAGACAGTGTTTGTACATATTGTGGTGTTGGTTGTGATATAGCTGCCAATGTTGATGTAAAAGAGAACAAGATAAAAAATATCTTTGCTCACCCAGATGGTGTAGTTTCTCAAGGTAACCTTTGTATAAAAGGTAAATACGGATACGATTTTGTATCATCCCCTGATAGACTTAAAACCCCAAGAATCAAAAAATCATTTTTAGATAAAAATCCACAAATAAAAGAGCTTATAAAAGATAAGCTTGTAGAGTTTGATGATGTTTGGTATGAGTGTGATATAGACTCTGCTACAACTGCTGCTGCGTTTAAGATAAAAGATGTTCAAGAGAGATATGGTAGAAAATCTATCTGCTCGATCGGTGGCGCTAGAACTTCATGTGAGAGTTCATATCTTTTTCAAAAGTTTACACGTCATACTCTAAACTCTCCACATGTTGATAATTGCGCTAGGATATGTCATTCACCAAGTCTTAGTGGTATGAAAAAAACGATAGGTGAGGGTGCAGCTACAAATCCTTACAACGATATCTATAACACAGAGTTTATGATAGTGATAGGCTCAAACACAACAGAAGCCCACCCAATCATAGCAAATCGCCTTATAGATGTTAGTCGTGAACATGACAATCTAGCTGTTTTTGATGTTCGTGAGATAAAGATGCACCGCTTTGCAAAGTACAAAGCTATCATCCCACACGAAGCAAATCTTCTTGTTTTAAATATGCTTGCTTATGTTATTATAGATGAAGAACTTTATGATGAGCATTTTATAGAAGACAGAACTGCTGGATTTGCAGAGTTTAAACAAAGTATATTAAACGACCCTTATGCAAATCCTGATTATTTTAACTCTATAGAGGGTTATGAGTATCTATCAAAGATGATAAGAAAAGTGGCTCGTGAGTACGCACTCAAAAAGTCTATGATATTTTGGGGGCTTGGGATCACTGAGCATCTTGATGGCTCAAAAGCTGTTATGGCGATAGTACATTTAGCTCTTATGACTGGAAATATAGGAAAAAGTGGAGCAGGACTAATGCCTCTTCGTGGTCAGAACAATGTCCAAGGTACATGTGATATGGGGATGCTTCCATACTTTGCACCTGATTATCAAGAGCCAAAAGAGATAGGGCTTATGACTCCTCAGCTTGTTGATGAGATGATTGAGGGGAGAGTAAAAGCTGTTTTAAATATCGGGGAAGATTTAACACATGTTCACCCAAATATAAATAAAGTTGATAAAGCGATAGTAAACCTAGAGTTTATCATGGTTCAAGAGCTTTTTATGACTGATGTAGCACAAAAAGCGGACATAGTTATAGGGGTAAAATCAGCTTATGAAAAAACAGGTGTATATGTAAATGCTATGAGAAGACTGCATCTTTCTCAACCACTTGTAAAATCAGATTTACCAGATGATTGGGAAGTGCTTCAGATGCTAGACAACAAGCTTGGTGGAAGTTATGATTACAAATCAAGCAAAGATGTTTGGAGTGAGGTTCAAAGAGTAGCTTATAGAAGATTTAGCGGAGCTGACTATCACAGACTTGAAAAACATTGCAAGCGTGGACTTCAGTGGCCAGTTCACACAGAAGATACCCCTATACTGCATCAGTTAGATTTTAGAACAGATGATGGTTTGGGGCATTTTTCCTATAACCAATATCAACTTAGAGGGATGATAGAGGAGATAGTTTCTAAAAACTTAACAGGGTATCACCTAACAACTGGTAGGACTTTAGCTCACTATAACAACGCAGCTCAAACAAAACAGAGTGAGAGATTAAACAAACGATATGATGAAGATATTTTACTTGTTTGTGAAGATGATGCGGCTGATTTTACAAGTGAGAGAGTTATTTTAAAAACAGAGTATGGAGAGACTTCTCCACTTACTATAAAGTTTACAGAAAAAGTTAAACCAAAAACTTTGTTTTGTACATTTCACCATGCATCTTCAAAGATAAACGCTTTATTTGGCGATAAGTGTGATGACATTATCATGACTGCTGCTTTTAAGTCTATAAAAGTGGAAGTGATAAACTGCTAAAATGAGCCGCGCAAAAGGTAATCTAGCTGAAGATAAAGCGTGTGAATACCTTTTGCAAAATGGCTTTTATATAATAGAGAGAAACTTTTACAGCCGTTTTGGTGAGATAGATATCATCGCTTTAAAAGATGATGTACTTCATTTTATAGAGGTTAAAAGTGGTGATGATTATGAAAAAGCTATCCAAAATATAACCCGCTCAAAACTCTCAAAAATCATAAAAACTTCAGATATCTATATTAAAAAAAATAGTACAACTTCAGATTATCAATATGATGCTTTGATTTATGTTCTTGGTAACATATATTGTATAGAGAATATAACTATTTAATGTTTGATTTCAATATTTTGTAATGAAATGTTAAGTAAAATTAAAATTTTATTTAAAGAAAATATTAAGGAAAAGTTTTGAAAAGTAGAAAAAAAGTGTCTATGAAATTAAGCATCGTTATGCTTAGTATGCTTGTCTTAATGATAGGGCTTTTTAGTTATAGTATGAAAACTATGAGTATTAAAGAGGCTGAGCAAAAAGCGATGATGGCAGCTAATATAGTTAAAATGGGTTTAACTACACAGATGCTTCATGGTACTATGGATAAGAGAGAGGACTTTATCAACCAGATTGAAAATATGAAGGGGATGAAGGGGATATGGCTTAGTCGTGGTGAACTTATAAATAAACAATATGGTGAGGGGAGAAAAAACGAGCAACCTCGTGACCAGATAGATGTAGATGTTTTAAAGAGTGGAGAGATTAAAGTTGATTACAATGATGATCTTTTCTCAGATGCAACTTACCGTATAACAATACCATATAAAGCTGAAGAGGTTGGAGCTATAAACTGTCTTCAATGTCATGATGTAAAAGTTGGTGATACTTTAGGTGCTATATCTTTGGAAGTTGATATTAACCATACTAAAACAGAAAGTATAGATATCATTATGTACACATCTTTAATAGCACTTTTCTTGATAATATTTATAAATATTTTCTTTAATCGTATGATGAGTCCTTATGTATCTATATTTGATTCTATAAAAGATGTTATGAGTGAAGCTGAAAAAGGCAACTATTCTGGAAGGCTTGCTGATGAAGAGTTAAATGGTGAGGCAAGAGAGGTGGCTCAGTGGATAAACACTTTACTTGTAAAGCTTCAAAATACTTTATCAGAGATAGATTCTAAAGTACAAATATTTTTAGCAAATAATATTAAAAAAGATTCCGATCCTTTAATAGAGGTAAAAAGTACAGTGACAAGACTTTCAAATGTTTATCTTTTCCGTCAAGCTATAGAACATGATGAACATTTAGAAGAGTTATATGATAGATTGGTAACTGTTCTTCGTAATGAATTTAATCTTAATAATTTTAATATTTATGAGATGGACACTATAAACAAAAAAGCTGAATTAGTTCACGCTGAAAAAGATGTTATATGTAATATAGCTGCTGGTTGTAGAGCAGATAGAACTAGTTCAATTATAGATTCTTGTCAATATAAAAACTTATGTAATAAAGTTAATGATCAATCTACAAATTATCTATGTATCCCTTACACTATCTCAAATGAGATAGATATAGTTTTAAATATTATTACGGACTGTGATGACAGTTATACAGAGGTAAAAGCAAATATTCCATTGATCCAAGATTATATAGATGCGGCTAAACCAGAGATAGTGAGTAAAAAATTAACACAAATTTTAGAGCGATCAGCTAGAACAGATGCTTTAACTGGTCTATATAATCGTAAGCATTTAGAAGAAACAATAGCAAGAATAGTAAAAGAGGAAAAACGCTTAAACATATCTTATGGTATCTTGATGGCAGATATTGACCATTTTAAGATGATAAATGACACTTATGGACATGATGTTGGAGATGAGGCTCTTCGTGTAATTTCAAAAACACTTCAAGAATGTGTAAGAGATACAGATTTGGTTATCCGTTATGGTGGTGAGGAGTTTATAGTATTGCTTTACAATTGTGATTCAAATTATATATTTGATGTTGCAGAGAAGATTCGTTTATCTTTTTCACAAAAGAAGATAAAAGCTGGTGGTGGAGAGACTTTTTCTAAAACAATTAGTATTGGTGGTGCATTGTTTCCAGATGATAGTGATAGTTTTTGGAAAGTTGTGAAATATGCTGATAATGCACTTTATTATGCAAAAGATCATGGTCGTAACCAAGTTAAGATAGTAGATGATGAGATGAAGAAAAAAGATAATTTAGATAACTCTTATTAAGATGTTATCTAAAGGGCACCTCTAAAAACCCAAGCAAATTTCTAAATAAGCACCAATTAGATAAAATAAAAGATATAAATATCGCAAAGTAC
>JAFGVR010000105.1 GCA_016937915.1 Campylobacterales bacterium
AAATCCACTCTTAGCAGGTGTCCCTTCTGTTAGTTTTGAACGCTACTTAAATCGGCTCATAGCGGAGCAAAAATACACCATAGTAGTAGTTAGACAAAAAGGAAATCCCCCAAATATAACTAGATATATCTCTGAGATAATCTCCCCTGGGACAAACTTTGAACACGCAGTTGATAATGATGATAACTATATAGTATCTATAGTAGTAGATAAACATAAAAATATATATGAGGTTGGTTATTCAGCCATAGATGTAACAACTGGAAAAACTTGGCTTTATGAGACACATGGTACAAGTGAAGATCCATCTTATGCTTTAGATGAGGTGTTTAATCTTTTAAATGTATATAGAACAAGTGAGGTGGTGCTTACATTTTTAGATGGTGTGGAGAATCAAAAACATATATTGCACTATCTAGAGATTGCTGAACACTACCACTATAGTATCAACCATGAACTTCCAAAGATAGAGTTTCAAAATGAGCTTTTTGCACAGGCGTATCAGATCCGCTCACTCCTCTCACCCATAGAGCATCTTGATTTAGAAAGAAATCCTATGACTACTCAGTCGTTGGCGATTTTACTTCACTTTGTGATAGAACATGATATCCACATAGTACAAAAACTAAATACTCCACGCATCATAGATAACAGACGCTTTGTCTATCTAGGCAACAATGCACTAGAGCAACTTGGAGTTATATCAAAAGATAAAAAAGAGTTCACACTTTTAAAGATGCTAGATCGCTCAGCTACAGCCATAGGGAGAAGGCTTCTAAAAGAGAGACTATTAAATCCTATCATGGATAAAGATGAGCTAACTAGAAGGTATGATCTTATAGAGAGGGTTTCTAGTCATGTTAGATTTTTAGATGAAACTATGCGTGGTATATATGACCTTGAGAGGTTAGCTCGAAGGCTAAATCTATCAAGACTGCATCCATTTGAGATGAACCATATATATGAGTCGATGCTAAGTTTAAAAGAGTTGATGGGGTATGTTAAAAAACACAAAATTCAAAAAGCATCTTTTTATGAAAATGAGGTGGATGAGTTTTTGAGAGATATATCAAAGACAATAGACCTTGATGTAAGTAGGCGTTTTACAAACAACACTGTTGATGAGAATTTTTTAATGGGTGGAGTTGATGAGATGGTAGATACATTAGTTCAGCAAAACTCTGTAATGCTTCAAGCATTTGATGATATCATCTTCAAAATAGAGCAGATGTTAAACTCCCTAAATGCTTCAAGTGTTAACAAAGTTGTAAGTTTGGGTGTACTAGAAAAAGAGGGTTACTATATATCTCTAAGTAAAAATAGATTTTCTATGATAGAAGATGCATTTAAAAAAGATGATGAGTTTAAAAATTTTAGTGTTAAAAAACTTACAAATAGTGTCAAGATAACATCTGATTTTACAGATAAACTCTCAGATAAAATCATGAAAAATCGCCGTAAAATAGTGGTTTTAGTTAAAGAAAGATATATACAGCTTCAGTCACTTTTTTAAAAAAGGTATTGTTTACTTTTTGAGAGAGTTATAAGTTATGTGGCTGATTTAGATGTTGGGGTAAGTTCATCAAAAGTGGCTTCTATGTATAACCATTCACGCCCATTTATAGTAGATATAGATAGTGATGAGAATTTTATGCAGATTATGCAACTTCGTCATCCACTTATAGAGACACAAGAGAGAGGTGGCATCTATATACCAAACGATGTGGTGATGGGAAATCGTAGTTATGTAGATATACCACATCCAAAAACAGTGATGTTAGATATTAGTGTCCATGATGGACATGATATAAATGGTGTGCTTTTATATGGCATCAACTCAAGTGGTAAATCATCTTTGATGAAAAGTATCGGCATAGCAGTACTGATGGCTCAAGCTGGTTTTTTTGTGAGTGCATCTGTTATGAAATTTTCTATATTTGATTCTTTATTTACTCGCATCGTATCAAAAGACAACCTCGCAAAAGGGCTTTCAACTTTTGCTGTTGAGATGTTAGAGCTTAAAAATATCTTTAACCGCTCAACTAACCGCTCACTTGTTTTAGGCGATGAGATAAGTCATGGTACAGAAACTCTATCTGGTGTAGCGATAGTAGCTAGTGCTATAAAAAAACTCTCAGATAGGGGATGTTTGTTTTTATTTGCAACCCATTTGCATCAGCTATCAACCATGCCAGAGATAACGAATCTAGAAAATGTAGTAGATCTTCACTTAAGTGTAGAGTACGATGAGGTGAGTGATAAGCTAGTTTTTAACCGTGTACTTCAATCTGGAAGTGGAAGTAGTATCTATGGGCTTGAGTTTGCAAAATCACTCCACATGGATGATGAGTTTTTAAGTATGGCAAATAGCATCAGAAAACGGTTAGCAAAAGATTTTGATGAGTTAGAACTTTTGGTCAAAAAGAGAAAAAGTAAGTATAACAAAGAGTTATACATAACTAAATGTGTCATCTGTGGAAAGATGTGCATCATATCTCTCACCGCTCATTGGCAGATAAGTCTGGATTTATAGGGCATTTTCATAAAGATAACAAACACAACCTTATACCACTTTGCAAGGAGCATCACAACCAAATCCACGAAAAAAAGATAAAAGTGGATGGTTTTGTGATGACATCAGATGGGTTGGAGTTGATCTTTGAGGAGCAACCAAAACAAGAGACAAAAGAACAAAATACCCAAACTAATAAGTTCTTAGATGATTGGTAATAGTTGGATAAAGAACTTTTTTACAACAAATAAGTTGAGCTATGTTTTTTATATTGTAAGTACTTTGCTATTA
>JAFGVR010000011.1 GCA_016937915.1 Campylobacterales bacterium
ACCATCAGCAGGAGCAGAATTATTTATATATGCATTTGTATCATAAAATTGTAAGCTTTGTGGATAGTTATATTTAAATGTACTAGACCATATATAACCCCAAGAACCATCATCTCCCATCATAGTTCCTGACAAATTATCATGAACTCCTGCTGATGGGATTTTTAAGAAACTATCAAACACATCTATCTTATTATTTAACGATACTATCTCTTGTTGAAGTTCATTATCAGTTGGCACTCTAAATCCTATAGGACAAATTGAACTACCATCTGTTTTAGACCAATTTGCACTTCTTAAACTTCCATTCTCATCAGCACTACTCCAATCATCTTCATCGATAGAACTATTTAATATAAACTTAGTATGATTAGGAGTAATTGAATCAGCTATAGAGGTTGTAGTTTCACTATTATATTTCTCATGCCCATCAGCATCTCTACCCCATTGATAATAGTCACCGTAACAAGCCTCATCATTATATGCCGTACAAACCTGTGAAGCTCCCAAGTTTCTATCTAGCCATACTCTCCCTGTGTAAGGTGATGTTACTGTATTGTAAGTAATTCCATTGTGGATTATTAGATTAATTGTATTGGATTCAATATTATCAACTGTAATATCTCTGACACATCTTACCTTTGTATTATATGTTGCAGTTCCTGTAATACCGTATTTAGTTATATATCCTCCGTAAAAATTCACTCCTAAAGCATAATTTGAATTTGTAGGATCAATTGTTGAACTCCAATAAGCCTGAGAAGCAACATTTAAAAAAGTATTATCCATATACGAATGTATTGGATTCTCTTCTATATATATTGCACTTAACTCATCAATATTAGGAACTCTCCAGTCATCATATCCACCTACATTTAAGCCATTACAATAGTCTTGTGTAGCAGTCCAGATTTTATTTACCAATGTCACTGAAGTGTCATCCTGCCACATTAAATTTTGTTCCGTATCTGCTACAACATTTTTATCGTCATTTCTTATAAACTCTCCATAAGCAGCAACACTTAATAAACTACCTACAAAAACCATCCTTAGCATCAATACTAAGACTCTTTTCATCTTAACCCTTTTTTATTGACAACTTTAAACATTATTTCTAAAAAACACCTATATAACAAAATCCACACATCCAAAAAGAAGCCACCACCATACCCCATGTTTTTTTCAAAAAATCTACCTGTCCCTTTATTATAACATTTTCAGTCATTTACCCTCTTAATTACACTTCACCAAAAAAGCTTTATTTACCTCTATAGCTTTAAATAAATCATTTATAAAACATTGTTATAATCTTTTCTTTCATAAGATTTTTCTTACAGTTTTAGCAAGTTTTAAACTATTTTCCTAACTGTAAATCTTGGTTAGTTATTTTCAATTTAAAAAAGGGGTACAAATGCAAAAGATGGTAAATCAAACAAAAGATGGTGTAAAAATCTCATTTTTTGGTGAAGTAAAAAAAGAGAGTATTTTAAGTATGGTTCAAAATTGCTCAAGTGGAGCGTGTGAATGTATGAGTCAAGATACCAAAAATAAGATAAAAAACATGGAAGTATCTGGTGATGATGGCTGTGTAGAGTTGTCACTAAGTGGTGATATAACTAAAGATGAGATACAAGAAGCTCTTAATAGATCAAAAGTTATAAGCTAATAGATGTTAAAAAATATATTTGAATCTATCCCAAAAGATTTAAGCCATGAAGTTTTTGAAGAGATAGTATCAAGTGAAGATATAAAGATAGAGAGGATTATATCTCATGGTCATACATCACCTCAGGATGGTTGGTATGACCAAAAACAAAATGAATGGGTAATGGTTTTAGATGGTGAGGCTATTTTATCATTTGAAGATAAAGATGATGTTAAGCTAAAAAAAGGTGACTTTATCAATATAAAAGCACACCAAAAACATAAAGTTTCATATACAAAACCAGATGGTTATACTATTTGGCTTTGTATATTTTATTAGGGTTAAGATGAAAAGATATATATTATTTGATAATGATGGTGTGTTAGTTGAGACTGAACCTTTATACTATGAGGCTAGTAAAAAGGCTTTATGGGATTTTTTTCAACTTGAACTAACATTTGAAAGATATATGGATATCATGGCAAAAGGGCAAAGAGCTTGGATAATAGCTGAGGAGATTGGCATCAGTGAAGATGAAATAATAAAAGCAAGAGATAAAAGAGATCACTATTATCAAGAGTTTATAAAATCAACAGATATAGCCATAGCAGGTGTTAAAGAGGTCTTAGAAGAGTTAAGTAAAGAGTACAAAATGGGGATAGTGACAACCTCAAGAAGAGTAGATTTTGAGATAGCTCATGCTAATCTTGGGATTACTGATTTTATGGAGTTTGTACTTTGTATAGAGGATTATCCCCGTGCTAAACCACATCCAGATCCATACCTAAAAGCTCTTGAACTATTTAGTGCTTCTAAAGATGAAGCTATAATTATAGAAGATTCAAAAAGAGGGCTATCTTCAGCCGTTGGTGCAGGTATAGATTGTGTTATAGTACACAATGAATTTACAAAAACACACGATTTTTCAAAAGCCACCCATAAGATAAAAGATTTATCTAAATTAAGTGAATTACTAAAAAACTTAAAAAAATCTGACTAACAACTATTTCATAGATATTTTTGTAATCATATAATCTATTTTTGATAAAATTGCATCATGAATTACATAGAACTATTAAAAACTCATAATCTAAAAGTAACACCTCAAAGAGTTTGTATCGTTGAGAACCTTTATGAGTATGGACATTTAAACATAGATGAGCTTTATAAAATTTTGAAATCAAATTTTGCATCTATATCTTTAGCTACAGTTTATAAAAATATGCACGCTATGAGTGAAAAGGAACTTGTAGAGGAGATAAAGATACCAAATGCAAAAAGTGTATATGAACTAAAAAAGGGGGAACATTCCCATCTTGTTTGTTCAAAATGTAACGATATAGTAGATATCAAACTTGATGCTTCATCACTTTTTAATGAAGCTCAAAGCCAAACTGATTTTATTTTAGATAAAACTAGCATAGTTTTGAGTGGAATATGCTTGGATTGCAG
>JAFGVR010000012.1 GCA_016937915.1 Campylobacterales bacterium
AATATATTTTTGGAGTGTAATATATTTGTTTTTTTTCTTAATTTTAAGAGTTTCTATTGCACCAGTAAAATCATTACTTGATATCCCATCTATTCTAAAATTAGCTAACACTTTATCAATCTTATGAAAGATACAATTATTTTTATACACTCTAACTAGTAAATCATAATCAGAAGCTGATTTATAATCATTGACATAATTACCAAGTTTTTTATAAACCTTACTTTTTATAAAGCAGGTTGGATGTGGAATCATTCTATCGGATAAAAAATGATGATTTTGAGCTTCAATTTTTAATTCTTGTTCATTTTTTATATATCTTATAAGACCATATACAACATCAAATTTATCATTTTCGTTGATAACACTTATAATTAATTCAACAGTATTTTTTTCATACCAATCATCCGCATTAATTAACCCTATAATATCTCCTGTTACTAAAGATATCCCCTTATTCATAGCATCATAAATACCATTATCTTTTTCACTTACCCAATAATCAATTTGTGCTTCATATTTTTTTATAATCTCAACAGTTCCATCGGTTGAGCCGCCATCTATGATGATATACTCTACATTATCATAGCTTTGATTTATCACACTTTTTATTGTATCTTCAAGAAATTTTTCTCCATTATACACTACCGTAATGATAGAGACTAAAGGTTTATTCTCATAGCTTTTTTTATACAACCCTCTTGTGCGAAGTCCACCTTCACCTTTTCGTCCTTCACCCTCTGGCAAAAACAAAACGGTCTCAAACTTATCTTCTGGATTATGAATGATTTTGGGTTTCTCTTTTGTTAATAATTGTGTTGTACTGTAGTTTTTATCCAAGCTTTTTCTCCCACGCATAAGCACTATTGATAATCAATTCCAACGTATCATATTTTGGTTGCCAATTCATTTTGGTTTTAATTTTAGCATTATTTGATATCAACATCGCTGGGTCTCCTGCACGTCGGGGTGCAATGTTTACTGTAAAGTCATTATTGGTAACTTTTTTCATAGTCTCGATCACCTCTTTGACACTATAGCCCTCACCGTATCCCACATTAAATATATCACTTGCATTATGCTCCAAATACTCAATTGCTTTGATATGTGCATTAGCCAAATCATCGACATGGATATAATCCCTCACCCCTGTACCATCATGCGTATCAAAATCCTCTCCAAAAATATACATTTTTTCTCTCTTGCCTACTGCACACTCTGCGGCTATTTTGATGAGATGGGTAGCATTGGGGAAGGACTGCCCTATCCTTGGCTCTAGCTTCTCGTCTTGATAATGTATATCAGCCCCTGCCACATTAAAATATCGAAAAATTACATATTTAAACTCACTATGAGCTTTTTGAGCATCTTGCAAGACTCGTTCACTCATTAGCTTTGACATTCCATAGGGATTGATAGGGTTTGTTGGATAGCTCTCATCTATCCCCTCCTTGGGTAAACTTATAGGTTCACCATAGACTGCCGCAGTTGAAGAGAATATAAACTTCTTCACTCCATGTTTAATAGCACAATTAATAAGATTGGTCGTATTGACTGTATTATTCATATAATATTTGAGTGGATTGGCAACTGATTCGGGTACTACGATACTCGCCGCAAAGTGGATGATGGTCTCTACTTTATACTCTTTAAAGAGGTTATCTACTCTATCAAACTCTTTTAAATCCAACGCTATAAACTCAAAACTCCGCATAGCTCGTAACGTATCGAGTGTATCTTGATGCCCTGTCGAGAGATTATCCACTACGATAATGTGATGCTCAGTATCTTCTAGTAGTTGTTTTAAGACATGACTACCAATATACCCCGCCCCACCTGTGATTAATATACTCATTGTAATATTTCCCTATATAGCTCTATATACTTTTTTGCCACTACAACACTATCAAACTCTTGCATTACTTTTTCTCTGGCATTTGTACAGAGTTCATTATAACTATCATTATTTAAAATCCACTCTATACCATCAGCTAAATTATTGGTATCAAATGGTTTTGCTAAATAGCCATTTTTTTGATGCACTATCATATCACTGTTTCCACCTATGTCAAATCCAACTACAGGAGTAGCACAAGCTAAACTTTCCATGATAGCGTTTGATAGGTTTTCTTGCAAACTTGGCACAACCATCACATCAACGGCACTATAAAGCGTCACCAAACTCACATCATCAGCCAAACTTCCCAAATAGTGTGTTTTAAATCCAAAATCAGGTGCGTTTTGTGGTCTGCTACTTCCAAAAACTACAAATTCAATATCACTATTTTTGTCTAGTTTTTGCATAGCTTTACTTAACTCTTCAAAACCTTTTCGTGGATCGCTTGTAGCTCCCATAGCCCCAAACAAAACTAATTTTTTATCTTGAGGCAAACTCCATAGCTCTCTTGATTTTTCTTTGTCAAAAGGTTTGTAGATAGTTGTATCTATCGGATTTGGCAGGTTTATATGTCTTTTATCTTTTAAGAGTGTACTATTTTGAGCACATTGACTTAGCCACTTGCTCAAACCTACTATTGTCATATTCTCACATTTAGAAAAAGTTTTTTGTTTTATATTGTAAATTTTTCTACTCAAATCATTTGCTTTGCCACTTCCAAGCACTTTACAATTTCCACACTCTTTTAGATATCCGCCACACTCTTCATCATAGTGACATCCACCCGTAAATGCCCACATATCATGCAACGACCAAACTATAGGAGCTTTTATACGCTTTATATCTTCTATAGTCATCATCCCACCACATATCCAGTGAAGATGGACTATGTCAGGATTTATCTCATTTATTTTATCTACCACACCACTAAAAAGAAGCCAAGAAGGGCTAAAAAGCGTTTTTGTTTTGTTTTTATAAAACCTTACAGGGATACTATCAAGTGTAGGTCGAAGTTTATTTAGACCTTTTTGTATCTTTGTGTTAGCCATAGTCTGTACTGTAAAATCATCACTACTTTTATTCATTACTAACATCTGGCTATCCACTACACTACTTAAAAGTGCTTTGTGTAGTCTATAAGCCGCTCTAGCTGCTCCACCTTGTATATCAGATGTGTTTACTAATAGGATTTTCATTTTTTAAAAACTCTTTTGATTGGTCGCAAAACAGGTTTTAAAAACTCAATAATAGGGAAAGCTATTTTAGATAACTTTTCATAAAATCTTATTTTAAACCAATTCGGATCTTTTTCATCTACTTTTTTAAATATAGTAGCATGACTTCCCTCTAAGATACCAACTATTTCAAGTCCCATAATTTTTGCA
This sequence comes from Campylobacterales bacterium, assembly GCA_016937915.1. Lineage (GTDB taxonomy): Bacteria > Campylobacterota > Campylobacteria > Campylobacterales > Sulfurimonadaceae > Sulfurimonas. Next base: position 3,283 of record JAFGVR010000012.1, read on the forward strand.
AATAGATTGAAGCTGTATCTAAAATGAAAGTCTTGTGGTAAATGACATTTAATCATAGGATAAAAAGCATTGGCTATAACTAAATAACCACCAACCTTTACACTTTTTATCATTTCAGAAAAGTCTTTTAGGGGATCTAGAACATGTTCCAAAACATCTGTACTCATTAAGCAGTCGTAGTTGGTTTCAAGTTTTCCTATAATATTGATGTTTTCAAACTCAGCTGCTCTTTTTAATCCAAATTCACTTGGATGTGGCTCATAAATATTCATTTGAATTTCATTGTTTTTTTGAGCAACTAATCTTGCAAGTGTACCAAATCCACCACCATAATCAACTACATTTTTGAAGTTATGCTTTATCATCCAGTCACTTATTGCATGACGATGCCCCATAGATACATCATGCTGTTCTATAAAAAGCCCATTTAAAAGCCAAACAGGATGAGAATAAAAT
>JAFGVR010000106.1 GCA_016937915.1 Campylobacterales bacterium
CTTGATAAAATTTTCTATAAAAAATCCAGTAACTATCATAGTTACTGTACTAATTGCGGTGATGTTTGGTTTTCTCTCCCTTGGCTCACTGGCGTATCAGCTAACCCCAAATGTTACAAAACCTGAGATAACTGTCACAACCATCTGGCCAGGAGCTACTCCCTATGAGATAGAAACTGAGATAATCGAGGAGCAGGAAAAAACTCTAAAAAGTCTAAATAACCTTGTATCTTATGAGAGTTCATCAAAAGATAATCGTGGGGAGATAAAACTAAAGTTTACCCTTGAAACAGATCCTAGAGAGGCACTTTTGGATGTTTCAAACAAACTAAACGAAGTACCATCATACCCTCAAAATGTTGATCAACCAATCATACGAACTGCAACTGCAAGTCCAGTTATTTGGATGATGCTACAAACTACAGATGAGAACAAAAGACACATCAACGAGTATAAAACATTTTTGGAAAACGATATTAGAGAGCATCTTGATCGCATCGATGATGTAGCAGATTTGATGATAATGGGTGGAACTAAAAAAGAGATGCACATAACAGTTGATAAAACAAAATTAGCTGCTTATAACATCACCATAAATTCACTCATCCAAACTATACAAAGTGAAAACATAGACATCTCAGCAGGTATCCAAAACATCAACAGAAAAAGCTACCGCATAAGAACTGTCTCAAAATTTAAAACGATAGATGATATAAAAAATGTAGTACTAAAATCAGACCCTTTAACAAAAGTGGTTTTGGGTGATGTGGCATCGGTTGAATTTGGATATGAGCAAAATAGTGCCGTAGCTATGTTTTTAGGCAAAGATGGTATTTTCATGGGAGTAAAACCAACATCTACTGCCAATATAGTAGCACTTACAAATGAGGTTGAGAGAGTAGTAAACAACCTAAATGAGACCATCTTAAAAGATAAACAACTAAAAATAAAATGGATATATGACCAACGACCATATATAGTTGGTGCAGTTGAGCTTGTAAAACAAAACATAGCTATTGGTGGTATTTTAGCTGTAGTTGTTTTACTTCTATTTTTAAGGGCTATCTCACCTACTGCTGTTGTAGGGATGGCTATCCCTATCAGTGTTATCGCTACATTTACAATTTTAGAGATGATGGGAAGAAGTCTAAACACCATCTCACTAGCTGGTATCTCGTTTGCGGTTGGGATGCTAGTAGATAGTGCAATAGTAGTTTTAGAAAATATAGACAGACATAGAAAAATGGGCAAGTCCATCTACGATGCAGCCTATGATGGGACAAATGAGGTGTGGGGAGCTTTGATAGCCTCTGCATCTACCACTATGGCGGTATTTTTACCAATCATATTTTTACAAGATGAAGCTGGACAACTTTTTAAAGATATAGCTATAGCAGTTGTGGCATCTGTTACATTTTCTTTGTTTGTATCTATCTCTGTTATCCCTATGATGTGGAAACAGTTATCAAAACTATCAAAAAAAGAGAAAGAGCATCACCCATCACCACTTACAAACTTTGGAGACAAGATAGTAGATGCGTTTATGGCGGTGGTAAAATTTTCTCTAAAATCTACCCTAAACAGATTAACCACTATCATAACTCTAGCTGTTTTATCAGTTGGAGCTATATATCTTCTTTTTCCAAAGATGGAGTACCTACCACAAGGTAACAGAAACCTTATCTTTAACATCCTCATCCCACCCCCTGGGCTTTCATACCAAGAGAGATATGAGATGGGTGAGTATCTGATGGATAGAGTTAAACCTTATGTAGGAAATGACAAAGATGGTTTTCCAGCGGTAAATCGTCTCTTTTATGTAAGTGAGGGGGACTTTATCATTTTTGGTGGAACTAGCAAATATGAAGATAGAGCAAAAGAGCTTATCCCTATGTTTAGCCCTATCATAAACTCTTTACCATCAGTTTTTGGGGTGAGTGTTCAAGCTGGTGTTTTTGAGAGTGGCATCGGCGAGGGAAGAACTGTAAATGTTGACATAAGCGGTCAAAAAATAGAAGAGATTGCAAATGTCGGAGGTATGATGTTTGGTGCTATAAGAGAAGCGATGCAAGGCTCACAGGTTAGGCCTGTACCATCTATAGAGCTACTCTACCCTGAGGTTAGAATCATCCCAAACAAAGAGAATCTAAAAACTGTTGGGATGAGTTCAAGTGAGCTTGGAGTTGTGGCTGATGTGCTTATGAATGGCAGAAAGATAGGTGACTTTCAAGAGGATGGTAAGAAAAAGATAGATTTAGTAATAAAAGCAAACGAAGATGAGATACAAACTCCGCTAGATATTTACAATTCACAAATCTCTACAAACAGCGGTGAGTTGGTACCTTTTTCAGAGCTATCATCACTAAAGAGAACAACTGGCATCAGTGAGATAAGACACTACAACGGTAGCAGAACAATCACACTTCAAGTAACCCCACCTCCACATATCACCATACAAGAGGCGATAGAGATCATCAAAGGGGGAGTATTACCAAAACTAGAGCAAAGTGGGATGCTAAATGGAGTGGAAGTCAAACTAAGTGGAACGGCTGATAAACTAACTACTACTATAGATTTGTTAGCGTATAACTTTATACTAGCACTTGTTATCATCTACTTGCTTATGGCTGCACTTTTTGGTAACTTTATCTATCCGCTAGTTATCATGTTTACAGTTCCACTTGCTACTGCTGGTGGGTTTATAGGGTTAAAACTAACAGATGCTTTCTTAAGCCCTCAACCACTTGATGTACTTACGATGCTAGGGTTTATCATCTTGGTTGGTATCGTTGTAAACAACGCCATACTCATAGTGCATCAGAGTTTAAACCTTATCAGAAATGAAGCGATGGAGCATTACGATGCAGTAGTTGAAGCTACAAAAAGTAGGATACGACCTATTTATATGAGTTCACTCACATCTATATTTGGGATGCTACCTCTTGTCCTTGCTCCTGGTCCTGGGTCGGAGTTTTACAGAGGGCTTGGGAGTGTTATCACAGGTGGGCTTACTTTATCAACTATATTTACGATATTTGTAACCCCTGCACTACTTATGTTTTTTATAAAGATGGAAAAGATTAAAAGGGGTGAAAATGAAATTAAGTAAAATATTGTCAGCTTTGATTTTAAGCTCTGGCATCTCTTATGGTATGGGGATAGCAGATGTAAAAGAGTTAGTACTTGCAAACTCTTTTATCATCAAACAAAATCAAGATGCCATAGAGATAGAGAAACAAAATGAGGAGTTATCAAAAACTCTATATCAGCCAATTATCTCAACAAGCTATAACTATTCAAGGAGTGATACTAGTTCATTTTTCTCAACAAAAGAGAGCTCATCTTTTAACATCGCACTAAAATACAACCTCTTTAACGGCTTTAGCGATAAGTATAACATAGAGAGTAGTGAGCTAAGAACAAAAGCTCAAAAATACAAAACAGAAGCTACTATAAAAGATATAGAGCTTCAAGCATCACTTGAGTACATAGATATTCTAAAAGCAAAAGAGAGGGTAAAAGTTGAAAATAAAAATGTAACACTTCTTTTAAGCAGACTAGATAAAACAAAACAGTTTTACAAAAATGGTTTGCTATCAAAAGATGAACTTTTAAAACTAGAGGTGGAACTCCAAAACGCAATACTTCAACGCTC
>JAFGVR010000107.1 GCA_016937915.1 Campylobacterales bacterium
CAATAGCAAGAGCAATCTCAAATGAGAGTGAAAATCATGAGTTGTTTTTTCAACCTGGAAATGGGGCTACATCTGCACTTGGTACAAATCTTGATATAAAAGACTACAATGAACTTGCAGCTTATGCAAAAGAGAATGGGATAGAGCTTACAATTGTTGGCCCTGAAGCACCTTTAGTTGATGGTGTTGTTGATATATTTAAATCAAATGGTTTAACTATTTTTGGACCAAGTAAAGAGGCTGCTCAACTGGAGGGTTCAAAAGTTTATATGAAAAACTTTTTGGCAAAATACAACATCCCAACTGCAAAATATATAGAGACTGCATCGATAGAAGATGCGTTTAAATTTACAGATAAATTAACTGCACCTATTGTTGTAAAAGCTGATGGTTTATGTGGTGGTAAGGGTGTTATTATCGCACAAAATCACGATGAAGCAAAAATAGCTATCTCTGAGATGCTAAGTGGAAAAAGTTTTGGTGATGCTGGTAAGAAAGTTATCGTTGAAGAATTTTTAGATGGTTATGAACTTTCTATGTTTGCTGTTTGTGATGGTGATGATTTTATCCTTTTACCAGCTGCACAAGACCATAAACGCGTAGGTGATGGAGATACTGGTCCAAACACAGGTGGTATGGGTGCTTATGCTCCAACTCCACTTGTAAATGAAGAGCTTTACCAAAAAGTAAAAGATAGAATAATTCGTCCAACTTTAGATGGGATGAAAAAGGAGAATGCTCCTTTTGAAGGTGTTTTATTTATTGGCATCATGGTAGTAAATGGTGAGCCGATAACTTTAGAGTTTAATGTTCGTTTTGGAGATCCTGAGTGTGAGATACTTATGCCACTTATGACTTCAAGTGTAAGTGATATGTTTTATAAAGCTGCAACAAATAAGCTAAGTGAGATAAAAGTTGAGTTCTCATCACAGTTTGCTGTTGGTGTTGTAATGGCTAGTGAGAATTACCCTTATGGTTCATCAAAACCAGCAGAGATAATCTTAGATGAAACACATCATGAAGAGATAGAGAGATATACTCATATCTCTTATGCAGGTGTAGATGCAGAAGATGGAAAACTTTTTGCAACTGGTGGAAGAGTTCTTGTATGTGTAGGTCTTGGTGACACTATAAAAGAGGCAAGAGATCGTGCATATATGAGATGTGGTCAAGTTCACTTTGCTGGTAAAAAGATAAGAACAGATATAGCTTATCAAGCTCTATAGGAAGTTATGTTGAACGAAGAGATAGAAAAAATTCTGCGTCGTGAAGAGATAACTCTAGCATCTACACGCTCAAGGGCATTAGCTTTTTTTATAGATGAGATGCTACTTTCTATATTGTTGATTGTGGCTTTATGGGATTCATTTTCAGCTGCAAATAATGTGGAAGAGATGATAAATCTGACAAATATGTTTGTTTTAGAATATATGGCTATGAAGATTATCTATCAAGCTTTTTTTACTATGAAATATGGTGCTAGTATAGGTAAGATAGTGATGAAGATAAGAGTTCTAGAGATAGCTACTATGAATTATCCAAATGTATTATCATCACTAAATAGAGCTATTTTTAGAGTGATAAGTGAGATGCTTTTTTATCTTGGATTTTTATGGGCTTTTTTTGATCCAGCTCGTCAGGGTTGGCATGATAAGACAGCTAAAACATTGGTTGTGAATGTTTAGATTATTTTTTTTATTTGTTTTAGTAGTAAGTGGCTCTTTCGCAAAAGATAAGATTGAGATATATGCTAGTTTTGTTGATTCAAAAGAGAGTGTTGTTAAAGCTTATGATGGTGTGACAGTAGTTTACAAAGAGTATTTTTTAACTTCAAAAGAGGCTGTTTATGACAGAGATAGTGGAGTTTTAGAGCTTTTTGGAAATGTAAGAGCTAACTATGAAAATAGGTATAAAATTCTTGGTAACTATGCTAAGTTGAATATAGTTGATAAAGAGAAAGCTTTTAAACCATTTTATATGATAGATAAAACTTCACAGCTTTGGATAAGTTCATCTAACGCCTCTGCAAAAGATGATGATATGCGTATAGATGGTGGAAGTATGAGTGGATGTAATCCAAATGACCCTTTATGGACTATAGATTTTGAATCATCAACTTATAATACAGAATCAAAATGGTTAAATATTTATAATGCCAGACTTTATATATACGATATCCCTGTTTTTTACACACCATATTTTGGATACTCTTTAGATAAAACAAGAAGAAGTGGTTTGCTTATGCCAACGATGGGTTATTCTAGTGATGAGGGTTTATTTTATGAACAGCCTATCTATATAGCAGAAGATAATTGGTGGGATTTGGAGTTAAATCCTCAAGTAAGAACAAATCGTGGTAGCGGTTTATATACTAAATTTAGGTTTAAAGATAGTAAAGTATCAAATGGTGAGTTTAGAGTTGGCTACTTTAAAGAAAAAGAAGCTTACGCAGATGAAAATAATCTAGCAAATGATTCCCATTATGGATTTGATTTTAAGTACCAAAATAGTGATTATATAGATGACTGGTTTGGTGTGAATGTAGATGCTCAGACTGAACTTTATGTAGATGTTACAAATATGAATGATGTTGATTACATCAATCTATCAAAAAGTGATTCATCTGAATATGAAACAGCTTCTCAGTTACTATCAAATATAAATATTTTTTATAATGATAATGAAAACTATTATGGTGCTTATTTTAAATATTACAAAAATTTAGAGTTAGAGAGTAATGAAAATACACTTCAAAAACTTCCAACATTCCATTATCACCACTATTTAGATAGTTTTTTTAATGAGCATCTATTTTATAATATAGACATCCAATCTACAAATATATATAGAGAGATAAATAAAAAAGCTTTACAAACAGATGTAAACTTACCTGTAACAATTCAAAGTTCATTTTTTGATGAGTATTTAAATCTTTCATACAATGCAAATTTTTATATTCAAAATTCACAATTTTTTGGTACTGAAGAGACAGCAAGTGGTCTTAGTTATGATAATGGTACTTTTTTAAGACAACATAACACTCTAAGTGCATCTACCCATTTAACAAAAGCTTTAGAAGATTACACACATAGTGTAGTTTTTAGTGTTGATTTTATATTTGATGGTTTTGAAAATAAAAATGGTTTTTACGATTTTGAAGAGACACAAAATGAGTTTTATAATATAAATGATATTACAAATGTTCTGAAGTTTAATTTCTATCAATATCTATTTGATAAGCAAGGCTCACAAAAGTTATATCATAAATTATCACAATATTACTATTATGAAAAAAATGGTGATGAAAAGTTTGGAGATATAGAAAATGAACTAGAGTATCATATAACAGATGCAATCAGTATCTATAATAACACTTTTTATAACTATGAACAAAGTGATATCTCAAAGCTATACAATGAGATTTCGTTTGATTCAGATGTTTTTGATATCTCTTTATCGCATTTGTATAGAGATTTTTTTGATGATAAATTAACCAATACAAATTATTTAACTTCAAGTGTCAGATATAGATATAATGAGAGATATTCATATATGGCTAGATATGATTATGACTTAGAGTTAAATCTTAGAAAAAATGCAGAGATAGGGTTTTTGTATCAAAAAAGGTGTTGGGAGTTTGGAGTAAGATATGCTCAAACAAATAGACCTATATTAGAGGCTGGTCAAACATCATCTATAGATGATAGGTATATCTATTTTACAATTGTATTTAAACCGTTTATGGAGAGTGGTTCTAAACCTATGTTTATACATCACTTATCACAAGAGTAATAAAATGGTTAAGAAGTATAAAGATATTTTAAAAGATCGTAAAGATGCCGCAGTAAAGCTTTTGGATGTGATGCCACTACAAAGGCTAAAAGAGGAGGGATGGAAGTTTGTGGCACTCTCAAATGGTGGTTTGGAGTTAGCTACTTATTTAAAAGGTAGATATCATAATAAAGTTGATATTCTTTTTTCGGAGCCTATTTTGGCACCAAACAACTCTGAATGTGAACTTGCACGAGTAAGTGAGCAAGAGGAGATTGTGATAAATGAGGATTTAACAAGTGCTTTTGATATACAGTATGATTATATATATGGTGAGGCACAAAGAAAACATGAAGAGAAGATATTAAGTAAAATATATAAACATAGGAAGGGAAGACCATTTTTTTCTGTGAGCGGAGAGACTGTTTTGCTTATAGATGACGGGAGTGAAACAGGTTTGAAGTTTATGACTGCTTTAAAAACCGTTTTGGCATTAAAGCCAAAAGCTGTTTATATAGCTGTACCTTTGATCCCAGCTGATGTTTTGGAATTATTGGAAACTTTTGCGGATGATATATACTATCTTTATGAGATAGAAGATTATGCTTGTACTGAGTTGTATTATGAAAATTTTGATACGATTAGTGATTTAGAGATAGAAAAACATATAGAAGGGATAAAAAATGAAGTTTGATGCAAAGATAGAGTTAGAAAATAAAATAGAAGAGTATTCTTTTAAAGATGTGGCTAAACAAGCCAATGGTAGTGCGTGGTTACGCTCGGGTAATACAGTGATATTAGCAACAGTAGTTATAGATGATAACGAGGTAGAAGATGATGATTTTTTACCTCTAACTGTTCAGTATATAGAGAAAACTTACGCAGCTGGTAAAATCCCAGGTGGTTTTTTTAAGAGAGAAACAAAACCAAGTGATTTTGAGACTTTAACTTCTCGCATTGTAGATAGATCTATCCGTCCATTGTTTCCAAAAGGTTTTAGCAACCCTACACAAGTAACTGTAATGGTTTTATCAGCTGATAAAGATGCAGACCTGCAAGTATTGGCTTTAAATGCAGCATCTGCAGCTATATTTACAAGTGATATAGATATAAATAGGTCTGTAAGTGCAGTTCGTGGAGCTAAGATAGATGGTGAACTAGTTTTCAATCCTACAAAAGAGGATTTGGCAAAATCTACACTTGATCTTTATTTATCTGGTACAAAAGATGAACTTCTTATGATAGAGATGCGTACAATTGGTTCAGATGTGGCAGATAGTGAAACTTTAGTTATAGATGATATGATAGACCCTATGATGGAGCCAGTTGTTGGGATGGGGACATTTTTCAAGCATAGCTCAAATGCTATGGGTGAAGATGAATTGATAGATGTTTTAGCAAAAGCTCAAAATATCCTTTTTGAAGCAAATTCGAAGTATGAAGAGGGTTTTGCATCTAGCAAAAAAGAGACTGTAGCTATAAAATCTAAAAAAGAGTCATTAAATCAAGAGATGTTTTCGTATGTAAAAGATAACCATATGCAAGATATCAAAGACGCGATGAATCAGATGGCAAAATCTGAACGCTCAACTGCTCTAAAAGCACTTAGAAAATTTATATTAGAGATAAAAACTGAGTGGAATGAAGATGAACTTAAAAATGCTATAGAGAAAGTAAAAAGAGAGCAAGTTAGAACTCAAATCTTAAATGAGAGAGTAAGAGCTGATGGTAGAGCGTTAAATGAGGTAAGACCAATTACTATAGATACAAATATACTTCCAAATGCACACTCTTCATGTTTGTTTACTCGTGGTCAAACACAGGCACTTGTTGTTTTAACTATGGGTGGACCAAAAGATGCTCAGATGTTTGAAACACTTACTGAAGAGGGTACACAAAACGAAAACTTTATGGTTCACTATAATTTTCCAGGATTTAGCGTTGGTGAAGCATCTCCTATAACTGGTGTAAAAAGAAGAGAGCTAGGGCATGGAAACTTGGCTAAAAGAGCATTGGAACCTATAGTTGACTTAAATGGTGACACAGTAAGACTAGTTTCTGAGATTTTAGAGAGTAATGGTTCATCATCTATGGCTACAGTATGTGGCGGATACATGGCTCTAAAAGCTGCTGATATAGAGACAAGTGATACTATAGCGGGAATTGCTATGGGTATGGTAAGTGAAGGCGATAACTATGCCATCCTTTCAGATATCATGGGGCTTGAAGATCATGATGGAGATATGGACTTTAAAGTAACTGGTAGCAAAGATGGTATAACTGCACTTCAGATGGATATCAAGCTAGGTGGTATAAGTCTAGATGTTTTAAAAGAAGCACTCTATCAAGCAAAAGAGGGTAGAAGTCACATCATAGATATAATGGTTGAAGCTGAAAAAGAGATAGAATTTAACGATGGTGTATTACCATCAACTGATATCTTTCATATAGACCCAAGTTTTATAGGGGATGTAATTGGTCAAGCTGGAAAAACTATCCGCGAAATTATTGAGAAGTTTGAAGTAGCTATAGATATAGATAAAAAAGATGGAAAAGTAAAAGTTACTGGTAAAAGTAAATCTGGTGTAAGTGGTGCAAAAGATCATATACATGGCATCGTAAACAAACCAAAAGTTGAAAAAATAAACTATGCTGTTGGTGAAACATATCCAGGTATAGTTAAAAAAATAGTTGACTTTGGTGCATTTATAGAACTTCCAGATGGTACAGATGGGCTTTTACATATCTCTAAAATTTCAGATGCAAGAGTTGATAAAGTAAGTGATGTTTTAAGTGAAGGTGATAATATTGAGGTTGAAATTTTAGAGTTTAAAGGTAATAAAATATCTTTGGGTCGTGCAAAATAGTAGTTATTTAAACTATTATTTAGCAGAGTTTAAATACAATTCGCTTATCAATATTTAGTAGGGAAATCTAAGCATTTATGTTTAGGTTGCTTCACTTTTGTGAGGTTACGCTATCCGAACGATTTTGTAACAATTTTAATGGAGATATTATGAAAAAAATTCTTTTCTTAATGGTAGCATTAACTGCTACAGTATTCGCTAGTGACGCTGAAGTTGCTAACCAAACTTTAAAAGCATACTCAATGATCGCTGCTGGTCTTGGTCTTGGTCTTGCTGCTTTAGGTGGGGCTATAGGTATGGGTCATACTGCTGCTGCAACTATCGCTGGAACTGCACGTAACCCAGGTTTAGGTGCTAAACTTATGACTACAATGTTCATCGCTCTTGCAATGATCGAAGCTCAAGTTATTTATGCACTA